>NZ_JBLJBV010000039.1:0-30218 GCF_047638075.1 Phaeovulum sp. | reverse complement strand
CCCTGTCGGCGGATTCAGGTGTTGTCGTCATTTCGGTTGACGCCATGGGCGGCGACCGCGGGCCGGCGGCAGTGGTCGCCGGCATCGCAGCTTCTGCTGCCAAAAATCCGGCACTCTATTTCATCGTTCATGGTGATCAGGCACAATTGCGCCCGCTGATCGACGCACGCGGTATTGCGGCGCGGTGTACGATTTGTCATGCCGATGATGTCGTCTCCATGCACGACAAGCCCAGCCAGGTCTTGCGCAGTGGCCGCGCCACCTCAATGTGGTCCGCAATCGAGTCGGTACGCAACCACGAGGCCACCGTTGCGGTATCTTGCGGCAACACCGGCGCGCTGATGGCGGTTTCCATGATCCGGCTGCGCAAACTGCCCGGCGTGAACCGGCCCGCGATCGCCTGTCTCTGGCCGTCGCGCAACCCTTCGGGGTTCAACGTGATGTTGGATGTGGGGGCCGATATCAAGGCCGATGCGCCCGACCTCATGCAATATGCGCTGATGGGCACGTCCTATGCCCGCAACGGTCTGGGGCTGACGCGCCCGCGCATCGGCCTGCTGAATGTCGGCACCGAGGAACATAAGGGCCGCGCCGAACTGAAAATCGCGCATGAGATGATTGCCGCCGCCGCCGAGGCGGGACAATTCGACTATGTTGGCTTCATCGAGGGCGGCGATCTGCCCTCGGATCAGGTCGACGTGATCGTGACGGACGGCTTTACCGGCAATATCGCCCTGAAAACCGGCGAGGGCACTGCCAAGCAGATTGCAGACTTCCTGTCCGAATCGCTGCGCAGCACCTGGCGCTCAAAACTGGGCGCGCTTTTGGCGATGGGCGCGCTTAAACGGCTCAAGGCACGGATCGACCCGCGCCGTGTCAACGGCGGGGTGTTTTTAGGGCTGAACGGCACCGTGGTGAAATCGCACGGCTCGGCCGATGCGACGGGAATTGCAGCGGCTATCGGATTGGCCAGCCAATTGGCGCAATCAGGCTTTCAGGATCGGCTGGCGGCGCGGGTTGCTTCGGTACCGCAGACAGGCCAAGATGCACCCGCGACGGCAGATAAAGGTGAGAACAAGTCATGACATTGCGGGCGGTAGTCAGGGGTGTAGGGCATTATTTACCTTCTCGGGTGGTAGAGAATGCTGAATTCGAGGCTACCGTCGAGACCACCGACGAATGGATCCGTTCGCGCAGCGGAATAGAGCGTCGCCATTTCGCAGCGGACGGTGAAACCACCTCACAAATGGCGATTCATGCCGCCAACGCGGCCCTCGCAGATGCCGCAATGACCGCCGATCAGATCGACGCGATCATCGTGGCGACCTCGACCCCGGATTTTACCTTTCCCTCTGTGGCGACAATGGTACAGGCAGGCATTGGCTGCACGAAAGGGTTTGCCTACGACATACAGGCCGTCTGTGCGGGCTTTGTGTTCGCGTTGACCAGTGCCAACGGATTGATCCTTTCGGGTCAGGCCAACCGGGTGCTGGTCATCGGCGCAGAGACCTTCAGCCGGATCATGGACTGGTCTGACCGCAGCACTTGTGTACTGTTTGGCGATGGTGCCGGAGCCTTGATTTTGGAAGGCCAGGTCGGCCAGGGCACTACGGCCGACAGGGGTATCCTGGCCTCGGACCTTCATAGTGACGGACGATACCGCGATATTCTTTATGTTGATGGCGGCGTGTCCAGCACCGGAACGACCGGGTATCTGCGCATGCAGGGTAATCAGGTCTTCCGCCTAGCAGTGGAAAAGCTGGCTGAAACGGGCCATGCCGCGCTAGGCAAGATCGGGCTGACCCCGGATGACGTTGATTGGATCGTGCCCCACCAAGCCAATTTGCGCATCATCAGCGCCACCGCCCAACGGATGCAAATTCCGATGGAGCGTGTCGTGGTTACGGTGCAAGATCACGGCAACACCTCGGCCGCCTCAATTCCGTTGGCACTATCGGTTGGCAAGGCACGCGGCCAGATCAAGGAAGGCGATCTGCTGGTGACAGAGGCGATCGGCGGCGGCATGGCATGGGGTTCGGTCATTCTACGCTGGTAAATACTGCCCTTACAGCTTGGCAAGCCAATCACTGCAAGGTTTGATCAGGTCGGGCCTGAACGGTTGAAATTCGCCGGCCTCGACGTTCGAAAAACTCCTGCCAAGCCATTGATATTGACTCGGAATGTCAAAGCGCCCATCGTAGGAAAAATTATCCGGGGGGATGGAATGAGCGAAAAGACATTGACACGCATGGATCTGTCCGAAGCGATCTTTCGCGAGGTAGGGTTGTCACGCAACGAATGTGCACAATTGGTTGAAGGTGTGCTGACCCATATCTCAGATGCACTGGTGCGCGGCGAAACGGTCAAGATTTCGTCTTTCGGAACCTTTTCAGTGCGTGAAAAGGCCTCACGCATGGGTCGAAATCCGAAAACCGGCGAAGAGGTGCCAATCAGCCCGCGCCGGGTTTTGTCGTTTCGCCCGTCGCATCTGATGAAAGATCGCGTGGCCGCCGGCAACGTCGACTGAAAAGAGGCGAAGCGCCATGACGAAGTCAGCCGAAGCCTTTCGGACAATCAGCGAAGTGGCCGAAGCACTGGAAACGCCTGCGCATGTGCTTCGATTCTGGGAAAGCCGGTTTTCACAGATCAAACCCGTAAAGCGCGCAGGCGGGCGGCGCTATTACCGCCCGGCGGATGTCGCCCTTTTGGGGGGGATAAAACAGCTTTTGCACGAACAGGGGCTGACCATTCGCGGTGTGCAAAAAATTCTTAAGGAACAGGGTGTTCGCTTTGTCAGCGAACTGGCGGACACGGCGGCCTTGCCCGATGCACCTGACCCTTCAGGCGCCTGGCCAACTGCGCAAACACCCGAGTCGGCCGCGGCGACGGATCATTTCCCGAAGGATCCCGAGGATCCTTCTCGCGTGGCGGACGCCCCTATAGCACTGAACGTAGAGCCCGATCCACCGCAACGCGAGGTGGTCGCCCTGCGTCCTTCGCCACCGCATCAACCATTATTGTTTGACCTTGCGGCAGTGCCCCCCGCCCCCACCGCCAAGAGGCCGGCGAAACCTGCCGCCCTTACGGAAACAGCCCCCCCGGGTGATGGTCCCGCGCTTGCGCCGCGCCTGCGCCGGGTTGATCCGCAGCGCATATCCCCAACCAATCGTGACATGCTTGCCCTGCTGCATCAGAAAATTACCGAAATGCGCGATTGCAGGGCTGCACAACGGCGTCTGCAAGGTCGGTAGGCGGCAGTGATTCTTACTTTGGTGGCAGAGCGATTGAAAAAGGTGCATTTTGCTGCTTGCCCCCGCCGCAACAATCGCTCTATATGCGCGTCGTCGGGCCGTGGCGCAGCCTGGTTAGCGCGTCCGTCTGGGGGGCGGAAGGTCGCGAGTTCGAATCTCGCCGGCCCGACCAACCGACAAACGCCCACCCTGTTTGCAGGGTGGGCGTTGGCATATCTGGAGATACAGTGATGACCACGGGTGTATTGCCGGACACCGCAATCAAAGCGTTGATCGCCCAAAACGCGATTACCGCCGATCTGTCGGTGACCCCCGAACAGATCCAACCCGCCAGCCTTGATCTGCGGCTTGGGGCCACCGCCTACCGCATGCGCGCGTCATTTCTGGCCGGTAATGGCCGACGCATAACCGACCGCCTGGCCGAGTTCGAGATGCACCGCATGGCGCTGACCGACGGCGCCGTGCTGGAAAAAGGCTGCGTCTATCTGGTGCCGCTGATGGAGCATCTGTCCCTGCCCGAGGGTATCACAGCCGTGGCCAACGCCAAAAGCTCGACCGGGCGTCTTGACCTTCTGACCCGTGTCATCACCGATGGCGGAACCGAGTTCGACCGTATTCCCGAGGGTTATGAAGGCCCGCTTTTTGCCGAGATCTGTCCCCGCTCTTTTTCTGTTCTGGTGCGCCCCGGCATGCGCCTCAACCAGATCCGCTTTCGCAAAGGCCAGGCGGCGCTGACCGATGCCGAACTGACCCGCCTGCATACCGAAGAGCCGTTGGTTTCGGGTAAGGCGGTAATTGATCATGGTTTGGGCTTTTCGGTGGACCTGATGCCAACCGAAGGCGACCTTGTAGGCTACCGCGCCAAACCCCACACCGGGGTGATTGATCTTGACCGGATCAGCCATTACCCTGCGTCAGAGTTTTGGGAAGAAATCCGCACCCGCGACGGCCGTATCATCCTGGATCCCGGCGCCTTTTATATTCTGGTCAGCCGCGAGGCGGTCACCATCCCACCCGACCACGCCGCTGAAATGGCCCCCTATCTGGCAATGATGGGCGAATTCCGGGTGCATTACGCGGGCTTTTTTGACCCCGGCTTTGGTCATGGTGCAGCGGGGGGGCATGGGTCGCGCGGCGTTCTGGAAGTGCGCTGCCACGAAGCCCCTTTCGTGCTGGAGCACGGGCAGGTTGTCGGACGGCTGGTCTATGAACGCATGAGCGCCCGCCCGGAACGGCTTTACGGTGCCGGCATAGCCTCAAACTATCAGGGACAGGGCCTGAAACTGGGCAAGCATTTCCGCGCCGGCTGAGGCGTGCAGTCGTTCAGCGCGACCGAATTCCGCTTACCGCCCGATGCGTCGGGTCAGTCGCGCGGCCTGACGGGCACGTTTGACCGCAGCGCGGGCAGTTTTGGCCTGCTGGCGCTCTGACTGGGTCATTTTGGCTGTGGGCTTGCCTTTCCCCGCTACCAGGTCAATGCCACGCTTTAGCCCAAAGGCAACCAATGTCCCCGTCAGGACGCGCGTGATCAGTCTTACCATCTTGTTGGTCGTCATTACCTATCCTCTATTCCTCGAACATGTCACTTTGGCCGGTCGTCTCGTCTGGGTCATCGTCAGCGGGTGTGGTGCTGCCGGGTAGCGGGCGATTGTCTAGTAGACCTGCCGCGCGCAGCTCTTTCAGCCCCGGAAGGTCGCGGGCGGATTCGAGACAGAAATGGTTTAGAAATTCTTGTGTCACCACATAGGTAACCGGGCGACCCGGCGTCATCCGGCGGCGGCCAAAACGGATCCATTCCAGTTCCAACAGCTGATCAACCGTACCGCGTGACACGGCAACGCCGCGAATTTCCTCAATCTCGGCGCGGGTGACGGGTTGGTGATAGGCGACAATCGCCAAGGTCTCGATCGCGGCACGCGATAACTTACGGTGCTCGACCGTTTCCTTTTGCATCAAAAAGCCAAGGTCGGGTGCCGTTCGAAAGGCCCAGGCATCGCCCACCTTTACCACCTGCACGCCGCGCCCCTCATAACGCTTTCGCAGATAGGCCAGCGCCTCGGCGGGGTCGGCGCCGTGCGGCATCCGGTCGGCCAGTTCTTGCAATGTCACCGGCTCGGCGCTGGCGAACAGGATCGCTTCGACCATCCGTTCCTGTTCGGCAATCGGCGGGGCCGCAAAAAGAGAGCGTTCGTCACGGGTCACGGGGTTTTCCGCCTGATGGAGATGGGAGAGAAGGTTTCGCGTTGCTGGATCTCGATCTGGCCCTGCTTGACCAGTTCCAATGACGCCGCAAACGTGGCCGCCGTGGCCGAGCGGCGGCGCGCCGGGTCTGCGGCCCAGCCCTCGGGAAGGTAAGAGACAAGGTCGGTCCAGTCACCCGCAAAGCCGATCAGCCCGCGCAACCGCTCTAGCGCCTGTTCCATGGTATAAAGGTTCTTACGATCAAACGCATAGGGGCGAAATTCATCGCGGGTGCGGATCCGGGCATAGGCCTGCATCAGATCGAGGAGGTTGGCCGACCAGGTAACATGGCGCACCCGGGCGACATCTTCGCTGACGCCGCGGGCAAAGACATCGCGGCCCAGCCGGTCACGGGCCATCAGCATTGCCGCAGCGTCACGCATTGCCGCAAGGCGTTCCAGCTGAAAGGCCAGATGCGCGGCCATATCCTCGGCCGAGGGGCCTGCATCACTGGGGTCGGGCGGCAGCAACAGCCGCGATTTGAGAAAGGCGAGCCACGCCGCCATCACCAGATAATCGGCGGCAAGCTCAATCCGCAGCGTCTTGGCCTGATCGACAAAGCGCAGGTATTGTTCGGCCAGTTGCAGCACAGAAATCCGGCGCAGATCAACCTTTTGCGTGCGTGATAGCGTCAGCAGCAGGTCCAGCGGCCCCTCAAACCCCTCAACATCGACAATCAGCGCCTCGGCCTGAAGCCGGTCAGCGACGCTGGGCGCTGCATCAAACAGGTTGAGGGGGGAATCAGACATG
This sequence comes from Phaeovulum sp., assembly GCF_047638075.1. Taxonomy (NCBI): domain Bacteria; kingdom Pseudomonadati; phylum Pseudomonadota; class Alphaproteobacteria; order Rhodobacterales; family Paracoccaceae; genus Phaeovulum; species Phaeovulum sp. Next base: position 23,976 of record NZ_JBLJBV010000039.1, on the reverse strand, counting down.
GGCCCTGCCGCAAAGAAGCGCGTCAAATTCAGCTTCAAGGGGCGCTATGTCAATGGGGTCCGGGGGCAGGCGCCGGGCAAGTGCAGCATTGGCGCGGGTCTGGGCGGCGGCAGTCAGCGCACCGGACGCGGCCACCGCTTGCGCCATCTCGGCGCGATCACCATTGCAGTGCAGCACCAGATCACAGCCCGCCGCAATGGCACGGGCCGAGCGCTCACCGATACCGCCCGACAGCGCCTGCATGGCGATATCATCGCTCATCAACAGGCCGTCAAAGCCGATGCTGTGGCGGATCAGCGAAATCAGGCGCGGCGATTGCGTTGCGGGGGCGTCGTCCAGCGCGGGAAAGCGGATATGCGCGGTCATGCCCATCGGCAGATCGTTCAGCGCACGGAACGGGGCAAAGTCACTTACCTCCAGATCGGCAAGGCCGGCCTGCGCGGTGGGCAGGTCGTGATGGCTGTCGGCCTCGGCGCGGCCATGGCCGGGAAGGTGTTTCATCACCGGCAGCACGCCCCCCGCCAGCAGCCCCTCGGCCACGGCGCGGGCATTGGTGGTGACGGTGGCGGCATCATGCCCAAGGCAGCGGTTGCGCAAAAACGGGTGGGTCAGCGGGCCCGCGATGTCACAGGTGGGGGCGCAGTTCGCATCAATGCCAACCGCGCGCAGTTCCGCCGCCATGATCCGCGACCGCAGCCAAAAGCTGCGCGGGGCGGCGTCCCCGGCCCGCTGCGCCTGATCCAGCGGCGGCAGCCATTCGCGCCAATGGGGGGCACGAAGGCGCTGGACGCGCCCGCCCTCTTGGTCGATCAGCACGGGCGCATCGCGGCCCAGCGCGGCGCGCAAATCAAAGGTCAGGCGGCGCAGTTGGTCCGGGGCGTCGACATTACGGGCAAAAAGGATAAAGCCCCAAGGGTTGGCGTCGCGGAAAAACGCGGCCTCGGCCGGCGAAAGGGCCAGACCTTCACAGCCCAGAATCGTGGCGCTGACCGGTAGCGCCATCAGCGCACCAAAGCGGGGATGCAGTTGGTTTGTTCGGCAACGAGGGCGGCGCAAAAACGGCGTGCGTCGGCAACGTCGTCGAACCCTTCCACCCGCAGCCGGTAGAAGGTACGCCCGCCCGAGCTTGCCGCTTGGATCACCCGGCGTTTGCCGACCATCAGCGCCGCGAACTGCGCTGCGACCTTGTCCCATTCGGCGCGGGCAATTTCTGCGCTGTCAAAGGCGCCCAGTTGCACAAGGCGGGTCCCTTGGGCAAGATCAGCCGGATCAATGTCAATCGAGGCGGGAGAGGCCATCGCATCCGCCACCGCAAGCGCGGCAGCTTGCGCGATCAAATCGCCCAATGGGCGCGACATTGGCCGGGGTGAGCGCGACACCCCCGGAACCGACGCGGGAACGGCCCCCTCCGGCACGGTGGGCTCGGCTTCGATGTCAGTGACAATCGCGGCGGGATCAACGGCGGGGTCCTGTGCGTCAGTGGCAATATCAATCGCGCCCGACGCGGCGAGGTCAAGGTCTTGGACCTGCGCAAGAGGCGCGACCCCCTCGACGGCAAGCGTATCGGGCACGGGGATGGCCGCGTCCGGCGTGGCGGGGGCGGTGACTGTCTCGGCGTCTTGCGCCTGCGCTTCGCCGGCCTCGGCCACACGGGCAGATCGGGGCAAGGGGCGCAGTGCGGTCATCGGCAGATCATCAGGCGACAGCTCTGCGATACGCGGCGCCAGCACTACCTGATCGGGGGCGGCAGCGGCCGTTCCCAAGGCAGCCACATCATTGACCGAAAGCCCCAGATGACGCGCCAGATCGCCACCGGGTTCTTCGGGCGCAAGGCGGGCAGGCCCTTCAAGGGCGCGGATCACCGGCACGCCGGTCACATCGCGCACCGCCAGCCGATAGCCCCAGACGGCCAATCCCGCGATCAGCGCCAGTGACGTCAGCGCGCCTGCCGTGGTGACCAGACGCGACACCGGGCGCGGGCCTTCGTCCGTGCCCTGCCCCTCTGCGCCGCCATCGCGGTGATGAATGCTTGTCATGCCCTGCCTCGTCTCCGGGCACCCCGGATCGCCGTGTCACCGAGCGTTGCCCCGGCCTTGCCTGTCTGGTCCCGGCAGCGGCGCGCTTTAGCGCATTTCTTCTGCGGGGGTCACGCCCAAAATAGCAAGACCTGCGGAAATAACAACGCCTGTGGCCCGGGCAAGGGCGATTTTCGCCTGCGTGGTGGCGGTGTCGCCTTCTTGCAAGAAACGCAAGGACGCATCGTCATGGCCGCGGTTCCAAAGCGAGTGCAGATCAGAGGCGATTTCGTAAAGGTAAAAGGCGATCCGGTGCGGTTCGTTGTTTTTGGCGGCAATTTCCACAAGCCGCGGCCATTCGGCAATCTTGCGCGCCAACTGCAGCTCTGCCGGGTGGGCCAGCCTGGTCAGATCGGCCGCAGCAAGGGTGCCGTCATCCGCCGCAACGCCCGCCTCGGCCGCCTTGCGCAGCACCGAAGATATCCGCGCATGCGCGTATTGGACGTAGAAAACCGGGTTGTCCTTCGATTGTTCCAGCACCTTGTCAAAGTCGAAATCCAGCGCCGCGTCATTCTTGCGGGTCAGCATCACAAAGCGGGTCACATCGGCCCCCGCCTGTTCCACCACATCACGCAGGGTGACAAAGGTGCCGGCGCGCTTGCTCATCTTGAAGGGCTCGCCGTTCTTGAAAAGCCGGACCAGTTGGATCAGCTTGATATCCAACGGGACGCGGCCATTAGACAGCGCCGAAACGGCCGCCTTCATCCGTTTGACATAGCCGCCGTGATCAGCACCAAAGACATCGATCAACGCATCAAAGCCGCGCTGCACCTTGTTGTAATGATAGGCAATATCTGGCGCGAAATAGGTCCAGCTTCCGTCTGATTTTTTCACCGGGCGGTCCACGTCATCGCCATGCGCGGTGCTGCGGAACAACGTCTGTTCGCGCGGCTCCCAATCGTCGGGGGTCTTGCCTTTCGGGGGTTCCAGCACGCCGTCATAGATCAGGCCCATGCCGCGCAGCGTTTCAATTGCCGCTTCGATCTGGCCGGTGCCGTAAAGCGCCTTTTCAGACGCGAACACGTCCATTTTCACACCCAAAAGCGCCAGATCATCGCGGATCATGCCCATCATCGCTTCGGTTGCGAAATCGCGGATGTCCTCCAGCCAGACAGATTCAGGTTGATCAATCAGGCTGGCACCGTATTTCGCCTTCAGCGCCTCACCCACCGGGATCAGATAGTCGCCGGGGTACAGGCCTTCGCGGATCTCGGGCTCTTGTCCGTTCGCTTCGCGGTAACGTTCAAAGGCGGAACGCGCCAGCACATCGACCTGCGCGCCGCCATCGTTGATGTAATATTCGCGCGTCACCTGATGGCCCGCGAAATCCAGAAGCGCCGCCAGCGCATCACCGAAAACCGCGCCACGGGTATGGCCCACATGCATCGGGCCGGTCGGGTTGGCCGACACGAATTCAACGTTGACACGCTGCCGTTGCCCCAGGGTGCTGCGGCCAAAATCGGAACCTGCGATCAGAGCGGCACGAACCACCCCTTGCCAGGCGGCAGGCGCCAGACGCAGGTTCAAAAAGCCCGGCCCCGCCACCTCGGCATGGGTCAGGCGCGGATCGGCCAGCAGCCGTGCCGCCAGATCATCGGCAATCGCGCGCGGCGCAAGCCCAGCGGGCTTGGCCAGCACCATTGCGGCATTGGTTGCCATATCGCCATGCGCGGCATCACGCGGGGGTTCAACCGCCACTGCGGTCATATCCAACCCAGCAGGCAGCACGCCCACCGCCATCATGGCCTCCAACGCCTCGATTACGGCGCTGCGAATATCGGCAAAAAGGTTCATCATTCTTTCCTCTGGTTGCCGATTGTCCTGCCAGAGCTAGGCTGCGCCGTCAATGCTTGGCCCCGCTTCGGGTTCGGTCTGGGACGCGCTGGCGGGAAGCAGGGAAATGATCCGGGCCTTGGGACCGGCCTTCATCTCATCGGTCGATTTGACAAAGCGGATCTCGCCCTTTTCGCTGATCCGCGCCAAAGCCACGGCATTGGGGCGTTTGGCGCGCCAATCCTCTTGGGTGAACTCCGGCGTCAGCCGGGTGACGCGGAAGGTCCAGCCCTCATCCAGCATCGTCTGAAAGGCGTCCAATGTGCGCCCCTCGCCAAAGGGGCGGCCCCCCAACTGGGTCGGCAATGCGTGGCGGGGCCGATCTTCGCGGGGGCGCGCTACCTGCCAAACCGCATCGCGGCCCAATTCAGACCCAAGGTCGGTTGCGACCAGCGTGTTATAGGCGTCATTGTCGCTGACCGCGAGGATCGTGGTAAAGTTGAGCAGCTCGACGGAATCCTCGGCCGCCTCGCCCAGAATATCGCCATAATAGGTGGGCAGGCCCATGGCGCGCGCGCGGATCAAATGCGCGTGATTGGGGTCAGTGACCAGAACCGGCACCCCCGCCTTGACCAGCGCCTCGGCCAGCCCGATCGAAAAGCGCGACCCGCCAACGATCAGCACGCCGGGCACCTCGGCCCCTGCCAGCCCCAACGCGCGGGCAAAGGGCGCCAGCGTAAAGCCGTGTACGACCACCGTAACCAGCACCAGCACAAAGGCCAGGGGCCCGATCAACGCGCCATCGGCTACGCCCATTTCGGCCAGACGCTGGCCAAAAAGGCCCGCGACCGCCACCAGCACCACGCCACGCGGCCCGGTAAAGGCAACCAACAGCCGCTCGGCGCGTGGCAGGTCAGTGCCGGTCAGCGCCACCAGCACCGTCAGCGGCCGCGCCACCAGAACCACCGCCAGCACAAACACCACCGCCCGCCAGTCAAGCGCCGCCATCTGCCGAAAATCCAGCGATGCCGCCAGCAGGATGAACACCCCCGACACCAGCAGGATCGTCGCATGTTCCTTGAACCGCCGCAGTTCCTGATAGGATGGCAGGTCGGCGTTGCCGATCACCAGCCCCATCACCGTAACCGCCAACAACCCGCTTTCGTGCAGCACCGTATCGGCCAGCGCAAACACCGCCAGCAGCACCACAAACAGCACCGGCACCTTCATGTATTCGGGCACCATCGCGCGCCAAAACGCCCGCGCCACGCCAAACCCCGCCAAAAGCCCCAGCACCAGCGCAAAGCCGATCCCAACGGTCAGATCCAAGATTGCCTCGTTCAGGGTCAAACCAGAACGCGCCACAAGGATCACCTGAAACGCCAGCACCGCGGCAAGGGCGCCTATCGGGTCGTTGACGATAGCTTCCCACTGCAACAGCTGCGCCGGGCGCCGGTCCAACCGCGCCTGACGCAGTAAAGGCGCAATCACCGTTGGACCGGTCACGATCATGATGCCGCCAAACACCGAGGCAGACTGCCAGCTAAGCCCCGCCCCCCAAGCCAGCACCAACGTTGACAAAAGCCAGCCCAGCGGCGCCCCGATCAGCACCAGCCGCCGCACCCCCGTCTTGGCATCTTTCAACCGGTGCAGATCAAGGCTCAGTCCGCCCTCAAACAGGATCACCGCGACCGCCAGCGAAATCAGCGGCCCCGTCAACGCACCAAAATCACGGTCCGGGTCGATCAATCCGGTGACCGGCCCCACAATGATACCGGCAATCAGCATCAGCACGATGCCCGGCAACCGCAGCCGCCACGCCAGCCACTGCGCGCCGACACCAAAAATGCCCACCAGCGCAAAGGCCATCACCGGCCCCATGCCACCCACCACTGCCGCGTCAACCATCCGCCACCCCAAAAACCTGCTCCACCTGGTGATCAAAGTCAGGTTTGGCATGGATTATCAAGCATTCCGCAGCGATGCCCCGTTAGCCGCGCCTCAGGACATCGGGGCATATCGGGCCCCAACCCCCAGACGGGCTGCGCGCCAGACATCATATACCGCAACATGCAGGTGCCTGACGCGCACCACGACAAGCCCAAGATTGACCTTTAATTACATATGCAGTAGTGCCTTTGCACCCGCATCCGGCGGGTAACACCGGGACGCCCTGAACTTTGCGTCCCTTTCACCTTCGCGGAACGACCCCCGCACATAGGACGCTGATGACCAAATTTTCCGACTTGAAGCTGGACCCGAAGGTCCTGACCGCCATTGCAGATGCAGGCTACGAAACCCCCACCCCGATTCAGGCCGGCGCGATTCCGCCCGCACTGGAAGGCAAAGACGTGCTGGGCATTGCCCAGACCGGCACCGGCAAGACGGCCTCTTTTACCCTGCCGATGATCACGATGTTGGCCAAGGGCCGCGCAAGGGCGCGGATGCCGCGCAGCCTGGTGCTGTGCCCAACACGCGAACTTGCCGCGCAAGTAGCCGAAAACTTTGATATTTACGCCAAAAATACCAAGCTGACCAAGGCACTGCTGATTGGTGGCGTCAGCTTTGGCGAACAAGACAAGCTGATCGACCGGGGCGTTGACGTGCTGATCGCCACGCCGGGCCGGTTACTGGACCATTTCGAACGCGGCAAATTGTTGCTGACCGGCGTGCAGATCATGGTTGTCGACGAGGCCGACCGGATGCTCGACATGGGCTTCATCCCCGATATCGAGCGGATCTTTCAACTGACGCCGTTCACCCGGCAAACGCTGTTCTTCAGCGCCACGATGGCACCCGAGATTGAGCGGATCACCAACACCTTCCTGCACGCTCCGGCGCGTATTGAAGTGGCGCGTCAGGCGACCACCTCGGAAACCATCGAACAGCGGCTTTACGCCCTGACCCCCACGCGCCGCGACCAGTCGGCCAAGCAAAAACGCGAACTGCTGCGCGCCCTGATCAAATCCGAGGGTGAAAGCTGCACCAACGCGATCATCTTTTGCAACCGCAAGACCGAGGTTGATATCCTATCCAAGTCTCTGAAAACGCACGGGCTTAACGCATCGCCCATTCATGGCGATTTGGAACAAAGCCAGCGGACGCGCACGCTGGACGGTTTCCGCGATGGATCGGTGCGCTTTTTGATCGCGTCGGACGTGGCCGCGCGGGGGCTGGACATTCCAGCGGTCAGCCATGTGTTCAACTTTGATGTACCCTCGCACGCCGAAGATTACGTCCACCGCATTGGCCGCACCGGCCGCGCCGGACGCAAGGGCAAGGCTTTTACCATCTCGACCCCGGCTGACGATAAATATCTGGCGGCAATCGAAGCCTTGCTGAAAGGTCCGATTCCCCGTGCTGAGTCGCCAGAAGGTTTTGCCGCCTCGGAGGTGTCGCAACAGGCACCCCGCGAACGCGAGGAAAAACCGGCAGGCCGTAGCCGTAGCCGTGGCGGGCGTGATCGCAGCGAGCCGTCGCGCGATACAGCGCATGTATCCGAGCCCGTTGCAGCGCCAAAGACCGCCGAGCCAGCGCCAGCGCAAACCGCCGCACCCCGTGAAGAGCGTCGCGATGACCGCAACCGCGACCGGGACCGGCGCGATCGCCGCGACAATGGCGCGCCGGTCGTCGGCATGGGGGACCACGTTCCTGATTTTATCTTGCGCAGCTTTCGCACCGCGGCCCAGACATCCACCCCGGAAGATGAGGCCGAGGGCGACGCTGAAAGCTGATGCCTAGGTAGCCACCCCAAGAACAAGGATCCGAAATCCTGCAAGAGGTCTGAACCAAAGTAAAACACCTACCAAGAATTACTTGGTAGGTGTTTTGCGTGTTCATCGTCGGCTAAGGAATGGCCCGGGAGGGCAAAGACGGTTTTTCCCATATATCGCACTGGCTTGCCCGCAGCGCCGCATCATTTCAAAGCACCACCGACGCGCCATCGGTCGCAGGGCCAACATTGCGCCGGAACACCTCGAAAAGCTCTCGTCCAATGCCGTGGCTGTTGGCCAAGAGGTCAGCCACCACGGGTTCCCGGTCGGCAAACCCTTCTGTCAGGCAGTCGATCCGGCCGATTATAGCATCCAGTCGAATGATATCGCCATCTTGCAGCCGGGCGAGGGGGCCACCGTCTGCCGCTTCGGGGCTGACGTGGATTGCGGCGGGAACCTTGCCCGAGGCGCCCGACATACGGCCATCAGTGATCAGCGCCACTTTTAATCCGCGTTCCTGAAGCACCGAAAGGGTGGGCGTCAGCGAATGCAGCTCTGGCATCCCGTTGGCGCGAGGGCCTTGAAAACGCACCACAACGATCGTGTCCGCAGTGAATTCACCACGCTGAAAGGCGGCTTTAACCTCATTCTGGTCATGGAAAATACGGGCGGGGGCCTCGGTTATCCGGCGTTCGGGGGCCACGGATGAGATCTTGATGACGCCGCGCCCAAGGTTGCCGTCAAGTTGTTTCAAGCCGCCAGACGGCGCAAACGGGCTGGCAGCGGGGCGCAAGATACGGTCATTGAGGCTTTCGCGGGGGCCGTCCTGCCAGACCAGCTCTCCGTCGATCAGTTTGGGTTCGCGTGCATAGCGCGCCAGACCGTCACCGGCGATTGTGCGCGCGTCGGCATGCAAAAACCCCGCGTCCAGCAATTGCCCGATCAAAAATCCAAGCCCACCTGCCGCATGGAAGTGATTCACATCAGCCAGGCTGTTGGGGTAAACCTTGGCCATCAGGGGCACCGCATCGGATACGGCATCGAAATCCTCCAGATCCAGCAAAATTCCGGCGGCCCGCGCCATTGCCGGCAAATGCAGCACAAGATTGGTTGACCCGCCCGTCGCCATCAAGCCTACCAACCCGTTCACAAATGCCCGCTCATCAAGGATTTCCCCTGCCGGGCGGTAATCGTTCCCCAGCGCGGTAATTTCGCTTGCGCGTTTCGCGCCGGCCATGGTCAGCGCCTCGCGCAGCGGTGTGCCGGGATTGACGAAAGAAGCGCCGGGCAGATGCAGGCCCATGAACTCCATCAGCATCTGATTGGTATTGGCGGTGCCGTAAAAGGTGCAGGTGCCCGGCCCGTGATAGCTGGCCATTTCAGCGGCCATAAGTTCCTCGCGCCCGATCTCGCCGGTGGCATAAAGCTGGCGCACCTTTGCCTTTTCATCGTTGGGTAGCCCCGAGGTCATGGGCCCGGCAGGAAGAAACACTGCGGGAACATGGCCGAAAGTAGCCGCCGCCATCACCAGCCCCGGCACGATCTTGTCGCAGACGCCAAGAAACACGGCGGCGTCAAAAGTGTTGTGGCTTAGCGCCACGCCCGCCGCCAGCGCGATCACGTCACGCGAAAAAAGCGACAGCTCCATTCCGGGTTGCCCCTGGGTTACGCCATCGCACATGGCCGGAACGCCACCCGCAACCTGTGCCGTGGCCCCGGCGGCACGGGCTGCCTTGCGGATCAGATCGGGATATGTCTCAAACGGCTGATGCGCGGAAAGCATGTCATTATAGGCCGTGACGATGCCCAGATTTGGCGCGCGTCCGGCGGCAAGGGCGGGTTTGTCGGTGGTCATGGCGGCGTACGCGTGGGCCTGATTGCCGCAAGTCAGATGGCCGCGCGCCGGCCCCGCATCGCCTGCTGCGCGGATCCGCGCCAGATACTCGGCCCGGCTTTGGGCAGAGCGGCTGCGGATACGGTCGGTGACGCGATCGATCACGGGGTGCAAGGGCATCGGGGTTCCTCGGGCAGGTTGGGGGCGTGTTGTTGAGGTTAACATACATGGTTAGCGCTAACAATGCAATCCCCACCCCATAAACCACGCCGGTGGTGCCTTTTTCGGTTTGGGGGAATAGCCTATGGTCCCCTCGCCTTTATACAGGATATGGCACCCTTTGCACTTGCCCCGTGATCGGGCTAGAGGGGGCGGCGCCCTTATTAGTGAAAGCCCAACCCAATGACCGAATCTGACATCAGCCAAACCTTGTCGCCCCCTGCCCGCCCTGTGGTGCGGTTGCGTCCAAAGGCCGAGGCGCGCGCGATCCGCCATGGTTTCCCGTGGGTTTATGCGGATGAGTTGGTCACTGATCGGCGCACCCAGGCACTGGCCCCCGGTGCATTGGCGGTGTTGGAAGACGCCGACCGTCGGCCCTTGGGCCTGGTGTGCGTCAACACCAAATCCAAGATCATCGCACGGATGTTGGACCGTAACCCCGAGGCTGTGATTGACCGGGATTGGCTTTCTGCGCGCCTGACCCGCGCCCTCCACCTTCGCGAACGGCTATATGATGCGCCCTTTTACCGGCTGGTCCATGCCGAGGCTGATGGGCTGCCCGGCGTCATCATTGACCGGTTTGGCGATGCGGCCGTCATTCAACCCAATGCCGCCTGGGCCGAGGCGCATCTTGACGCGTTGGCGGGCGCGCTGAGCGATGTGACCGGGGTGACGGCGATCGTGAAGAACGCCTCGGGGCGGTCGCGCAGTCTGGAAGGGCTGAATGAGGAAACGGTTCTGCTCTCGGGCGTTTTGGCGGGGCCGGTGCAGGTGCCGATGAATGGCGCGGTCTATATGGCCAATCTGCTGGGCGGGCAGAAAACCGGGCTGTTCTTCGATCAGCGCCCGAACCATGCCTTTGCCGCGCGTCTGGCCAAAGGGGCGCGGGTACTGGACGTATTTTCGCATGTGGGTGGCTTTGCGTTGGCGGCATTGGCGGCAGGGGCTGAAAGCGCGGTGGCGGTTGACGGGTCTGCGCCCGCGCTGGCGCTGGCCGAGGCGGGGGCGGATGCGATGGGGGCGGCGGACCGTCTGACCTCGCGTCAGGGCGATGCCTTTGCGGCGCTTGAGGCGTTGGCCGCCGAGGGCGCACGGTTTGACCTTGTGGTCTGTGACCCGCCCGCCTTTGCCCCGTCAAAAGCCGCGTTGGAGGCGGGGCTGCGGGCCTATGAAAGGATCGCGCGTCTGGCGGCGCCGCTGGTGGCGCCCGGGGGTTATCTGGTGCTGTGTTCGTGTTCGCACGCGGCCGATCTGGCGCATTTTCGCAACGCCAGCGCGCGCGGTATTGGCCGGGGCGGGCGGCGTGGGCAGTTGATCCATACTGGATCGGCCGGGCCGGACCATCCGGTGTTGCCGCAACTGGCGGAAAGCGGATATCTGAAGGCGCTGTTCTTTCGGCTGGATGGATGATGAAGGCGGTTCTGGATGCTTGCGTTCTTTACCCCACGGTATTGCGCGAAATCCTGATCGGCGTCGCACGGGCGGGTCTTTATACGCCGCTGTGGTCCGCGCGGATTTTGGAAGAATGGGCGCGCGCAACGCGCAAGCTGGGCCCGGTGGCAGAAGTCGTTGCGCGGGGAGAAATCGCAGCGTTGAAGGCCATGTTTCCCGCAGCGATGGTAGCGGCGAGACCCGGGTTGGAGGCGCGCCTGCACCTGCCTGATGAAAACGACATCCACGTTCTGGCATGTGCGGTTGCAGGCCATGCCGATGCGATCCTTACGGTAAACGCCGCCGATTTTCCGCGTGGGGTGCTGGCCGAAGAAGGGGTTGCGCGGCGCGATCCGGACGGTTTCTTATGGGAGTTATGGTCACGCGATCCCGAACCCGTCGCGCGTATAGTTGAGGCCGTGCGCGCCGAGGCCGAGCGGCTTTCGCAGCAACCGCAACCCTTGCGACCCCTCTTGAAGCGCGCGCGCCTGCCGCGCCTTGGAAAGGCGTTAACAGCCTGAGGGAGTCTCTGGCGGTGCCGGCAGGAGCCTCCGGCGGAAGTATTTTTCGCCAAAAAAAAGCGCATCATTTGCAGGGTTTTGGGTTGGCGCTGATATGGTGTCGGGTTGGTGGCTGTTGGGGGTTTTGGGGTTTGCAGCACGCTTGACGGCCTGGGTCGACTGAGGTTGATTGATCTGGTGAGTCTTCGACGAAGGGACGGCAGGGTGCTGGGTTATATTTGCATGGAACAGCGCGGTGAGGCTGACCGGATGCTGGCCCATCTGGCGCAGGAGCTCGTCTTGGGGGGGGTATCCCTGGTCGGGATGGTGCAAGACGACGATACGCTGGGCCCGTGCGATATGGCGCTGCGGTTGTTGCCAGGTGGCGTGCGGGTTGCGCTGTCGCAGCCCTTGGGTAAGGGCTCGAGCGGCTGCAAACTGGACCCGGGTGCATTGGAGCAGGCGGTGGGCTGGGTCGAGCGGCAACTGGAGGCAGGTGCGGATGGCGCTGATCCGGCGTCGCTGATGATACTCAATAAATTCGGACGACAAGAGGCTGCGGGACGCGGCTGTCGGGGATTGATTGGATGGGCGCTGGCGAACGGCCTTCCGGTGCTTTTGTCGGTTCCACTGGAAACCCGGTCCGAATTTGCGCAGTTTACCTGTGGTATGGCGGAGGAAGTGGCCGCAGAACCTGCGGCCTTGCGGGATTGGTTGACACGCGCAGGTATTGGCTGAACCTTTAGCCCCTGGGACGTTAGCGGGTGAGCGGCCTTTGCGATACGTCTGCGCGTCCCTTAACACAGAAAGGACATTGGCGAGGATTGCGCGCGGTGTGGGGATCTCTGGTTGATTGGGCGGTCCGATGCTAGACTTTTCTTCTATCGCGGAGTAAAGGAAAGCGTTAGCGCTAACAAAACTTGCGAACAGGGAAACAAAATATGGTCTCGCGCGTAATTCCAGTCGATTCGTTTGACCTTGTGATTTTTGGGGCCACGGGCGACTTGGCCCGCCGCAAGATACTGCCGGGGTTATACCGACGTTTTCTGGCAGGCCAGATTACCGACACAGCCCGTATTATCGGCGCTGCCCGTTCACAGATGGATACGACCGAGTTCCGATCCCAGGTTGCCGCCGCGATCGAAGAGTTTGTGGGCGCATCAAAGCGGGACGAAAGCCAGATTGCCGCGTTTGTGAACATCCTCGATTATGTGGCGATTGACGTGAAAGGCGATACCGGCTGGACCGAACTCAAGGCCAAAATGCGCAGCGATACGGTACAGGCGTTTTACTTTTCGGTTGCGCCGTCGTTATTTGGCGACATTGCGAACCGGCTGCACAAACATACCATCGCCACGCCTGAGTGCCGGATCGTGGTGGAAAAACCCTTTGGGCGCGATCTGGCCTCGGCGCGTGCGCTGAACGCCACGCTGGCCGCACATTTTACCGAAGCGCAGATTTACCGGATCGACCACTATCTGGGCAAGGAAACCGTGCAGAACCTGATGGCTGTGCGCTTTGCCAATATCCTGTTCGAGCCGCTGTGGAATTCGCAATACGTTGACCATGTGCAGATTACCGTTGCCGAAACCGTCGGTGTGGGTGGGCGCGGCAGCTACTATGACCGTTCGGGTGCGATGCGCGACATGGTGCAAAACCATATGATGCAGCTTTTGTGCCTGATTGCGATGGAGCCGCCCTATCACTTTGACCCGGATGCCGTGCGCGACGAAAAACTGAAGGTGATCCGCGCGCTTGATCCGGTTGGGCACGAAGATATCGTGCGCGGCCAATACCTGCCCCGCGGCGAAGACGGCGGTTATCTGGCTGATGCCGAAAACCCCGCCAGCAAGACAGAAAGCTACGTTGCGCTGAAGGTTCATGTTGCCAACTGGCGCTGGACAGGTACGCCCTTCTACCTGCGCACCGGCAAGCGGCTGCGCGCGCGGGCCTCGGAAATTGCGATCACCTTCAAGGAACCACCCCATTCGATTTTCGACGATGCCGAAGGCTGGCGTGAAAACGTGCTGGTGATCAGGCTGCAACCGAATGAGGGGATGAACCTCAAGGTGATGATCAAGGAGCCGGGGCCGGGCGGCATGCGCCTTGTGCAGGTGCCGCTTGATATGTCTTTTGCCGAGGCGTTGGGCGAAGAGGGCACAGATATTCCCGATGCGTATGAACGGCTGATCATGGATGTGATCCGCGGCAACCAGACCCTGTTCATGCGCGGCGATGAGGTTGAGGCGGCCTGGGCCTGGACTGACCCGATCATCGCCGGATGGGAGGCGCGGGGCGACCGCCCGCAGTCCTATGACGCAGGCTCATCAGGGCCGGAAGATGCGTTGATGTTGCTGCACCGCGATGGCCGCCGCTGGAGGGAGATCCGCGAATGAACCTGATCGAATATCCCGACCGTGAATTTTTGATGCTGGGTCTGGCAGACCGTATCGCTTCGGAACTGGGTGAGACGCTGCGGGCAAACGGCAGGGCCACGCTGTCGGTGCCGGGTGGCACAACGCCGGGGTCGGTGTTCGACCTGCTCTCAGAGGTGGACCTTGACTGGGCCAATATCGCGGTTTTGCTGAATGATGAACGCTGGGTGCCCGAAGGCTCGCCCCGCTCCAATACAAGGCTGCTTCGGGAACGCCTGTTGCGCGGACGCGCGGCCCCGGCGCAACTGGTGCCGCTTTACGCCGATGCGGCCACCCCTGAGGAACGGCTTGAGGCGTTGGCTGAAGGCATCGCGCCGCATTTGCCGATCTCGGTTCTGCTGCTGGGGATGGGGGCGGACATGCATACTGCAAGCCTTTTTCCCGATGCCGATCATCTGGAACAGGCATTGTCCCCCGATGCACCCGTGCTGATGGCGCTGCGTGCCGATGCCGCAGGCGAGCCGCGCATCACCCTGACCGCGCCGGTGTTGCAAGACGCGATGCACGTTCATGTGCTGATTACCGGCGATGAAAAGCGCGAAGCGATTGACCGCGCGGCGAAACTTTCTCCGAATGAGGCCCCGATCCGCATTGTGCTGGATCACGCCACCATCCATTGGGCAAAATGACATGCTGAACATCTGGGACGATCTGCACCACCACCATGAGGCTGTAAAAGCCCGCCCGATCCTTGATCTTTTCGCCCATGATGGCCGGGCTGCGGGCTTTAGCGCGCAATTCGACGGGTTCCTGTTCGACTATTCCAAAACCAACATCGACGCCAAGGCGCGCAACCTGTTGATCCGGCTGGCGGAAAAAGCTGGCCTGACGAAACGCCGCGAGGCAATGTTTACTGGCGCCAAGATCAATGAGACCGAAGGCCGGGCCGTGCTGCATACTGCTCTGCGCAATCTCGATGGCGAAATTTTGGTCAACGGGCAGGACGTGATGCCTGCGGTCCGCGCCACCTACGCGCGGATGCAGGGCTTTGCCGAAGATATCCGCGAAGGCCGGTTTACCGGGCAAGGCGGGCGTATCACCGATGTCGTCAATATCGGGATTGGCGGGTCAGACCTTGGCCCGGCCATGGCTACGCTGGCGCTGGCGCATTACCACGATGGGCCGCGCTGCCATTTCGTCTCGAACGTCGATGGCGCGCATATCCATGACACGCTGGTCGGGCTTGACCCAGAAACGACGCTGGTAATTGTCGCCTCTAAAACCTTCACCACGATCGAGACGATGACCAACGCCGAAACCGCCCGCAAATGGATGGCGGCAAAGGTGGCCGACCCGGCGGCGCAATTTGCGGCCCTGTCATCAGCGACCGACAAGACAGGCGCCTTCGGTATCGACGCCTCTCGCGTCTTTGGCTTTGAGGATTGGGTCGGGGGGCGCTATTCGATCTGGGGGCCCATCGGGCTGGCGCTGATGATCGCGGTGGGGTCGGCGCGGTTTTCGCAGTCTCTGGCTGGTGCGAGGGCAATGGACGACCATTTCCGCACCACGCCGTTTGAGACGAATCTACCGGTTTTGCTGGCGCTGACCGGGGTCTGGCACAACCAGATCTGTGGCTATGCGACCCGCGCGGTGCTGCCCTATGACCAGCGCCTTGCAAGGTTGCCCGCCTACCTGCAACAGCTTGAAATGGAAAGCAACGGCAAGCGCGTGGCAATGGACGGCAGTGATCTGCCCTACAACTCCGGCCCCGTCGTCTGGGGCGAACCGGGTACGAATGGCCAGCACGCCTTTTACCAGCTCATCCATCAGGGCACCCGTATCATCCCATGTGAATTCCTGCTGGCCGCCGAAGGGCAAGAGCCTGATCTTGCGCATCAACACCTGCTGCTTGCGGCCAACTGCCTTGCCCAATCCGAGGCGCTGATGCGGGGCCGGTCGCTTGCCGAGGCGACCGAACTTATGGCGGCAAAGGGGCTGACCGGGGCTGAGCGCGACCGCCAGGCACGCCACCGTGTCTTTCCCGGCAACCGCCCGTCAACGACACTGCTTTACCCCAAACTCACACCGCAAATCCTGGGCGCAATTATCGCGCTTTACGAACACCGCGTCTTTGTCGAAGGGGTGATCCTTGGGATCAACAGCTTTGACCAATGGGGGGTTGAACTGGGCAAGGAACTGGCGGTGGCCCTGACCCCGGTGCTGGAGGGCAAGGCTGATGCGGCAGGTAAGGACGGCTCTACCCGCCAACTGGTTGCGCGGCTTCGTTTGCTGCGTACCCGCACATAAACCAGCACTCTGATAATAGATTGATCCAGACGAAGGGCCAAACCCCTTTCGCCGCGACTATGGTCTGGCAAAGCCTGCAACGCTGGGACTGCCCCCCATATTCGCCTACCGCGTCTCTTTCGGGCGTAGCGTCAGCCAGATCAGCGCGCCGCCCGCCAACACCAAAAACGGCAGCATCGCCATATTGACCGCTTGCCAGCCCGCCTGCGGGTCACCCGAGGCCGAGCAATTCATCAACCCGCCCGAACTGAGCGAGGCTACAAACACGCCGCCAAAAACCACGAAATCGTTGATGCCCTGAATATGGCCGCGCTCTTCGGGGGCGTGGGCTGACGCCAGCATCGCGGTTGATCCGATAAAGCCAAAGTTCCACCCCAGCCCCAGCAGAACCAGCGCAATGTAAAATTGGGCCAGGTCCACCCCCGACATGGCCACCGCCCCCGAGGCGGCAAGTATGACCATACCCGTGCCAACGATCACTTCGCGGCCAAAACGCGCGATCAGATGGCCGGTGAAAAAGCTGGGCACATACATTGCCAGCACATGCGCCGACACGATGTCAGCTGCATGCCCTGCCTCATAGCCACAGCCGACCACCGCCAACGGCGTCGATGTCATCACCAGATTCATCAAGGCGTAGGATACCATCGCGCAGATCATAGCGACGATGATCACCGGATCACGCAGCAGTTCACGCCGCGACCGCCCCGGATGCGCGCTGCCTTTCGCACGGCGGCCGGGGGTGGGGATGTCGAGAAAATAAAACAGGACCGGGCCCAGAATGTTCAAGCCGATGATCGCAAGATATGTCGCCATGAATGGCACCACCATCGCCTGGCTGGTCAGTTTGACCAGTTGCGGCCCGATGATGGCCGCAGCCAACCCGCCCGCCATGACATAGGAAATGGCTTTGGGCTGAAACTCCGGGCTGGCGGTATCGGTCGCGGCAAAACGGTAAAACCCCTGTGCCGACATATAGATACCGGTCAGAAAAGACCCGGCCATGAACAGCCCGAATGACCCGACATATAGCGCGCGCGCGGCGATGGCCGCCCCTACCCCGCCCGCAACCGTCGCCAGAATGAAACCCGCGCGCCGACCGTAGTTTTGCATGAACTCCGATAGTGGCTGCGCCGACAGAACCGACCCCAACACGATCAGCGACAGCGGCAGTGTGGACCAACACGGGTTTGACGCAAGGCTCTGCCCTGCCAACCCGCCGACGATGAAGATCATCGACATCTGCGACCCCAAAAACGCCTGCGCCAGCACCAGCACAGTCAGGTTGCGCTTGGCGCGTGAATCCGGGCCGGGGGAATCGGTGTGTTCTGTGATTTCGCTCATTCCCCTGATTAACCGGGTGCGAACGGCGAGGAAAGGGGCTGGCGCACGGGCCATTGCTGGGGCACCCTGCGCCCATGACACAAGTGATCATCGAGGCTGACACCGATATCGCGCGCGGCGCCGCGTTTCTGGCCACGGCCGAGCCGCGCTTTGCCCTGGCCCTTCGGGCAACCGGCCCCTTGCCGCTGCGCCGCCGGGCGGACGGATTTGCGGCGCTGCGTGATGCGATCATCGGCCAGCAGGTTTCGGTCGCGTCAGCGCGGGCAATTTCCGCGCGGATGCAGGCGGCGGGCCTGGCCGAAGAGGCGGCGGTTGCGGCGGCCAGCGATGAGGCATTGCGCGGTTGCGGCCTGTCGCGGCAGAAAATCCGCTATCTTTCGGGGTTGGCGCGCGCAGGGCTTGATTATCCGGGCCTGCGCCAGATGCCCGATGCCGACGTGATTACCCATCTGACCGCCCTGCCCGGCATTGGCCGCTGGACCGCCGAGATGTATCTGATGTTCGCGCTGGGGCGGGCGGATGTGTTTGCCGCTGATGATCTGGCCCTTGCCGAGGCTGCGCGGTTGCTTTTTGAGCTGCCCGACCGACCCCGGCCCAAGCCGTTTACCGAAATGGCGCAGGCGTGGTCGCCCTGGCGGGCGGTTGCGGCGCGGCTGCTCTGGGCTTACTACGCAAAGGCCAAATCACGCGAGGGGGTCATATGACGCGCAAATTGCAGGCCGGGCGCCGGGGGCCAAAATCAGGCAAGACGAAATCCGTGGTGGTGTTCTTGCATGGATACGGCGCCGACGGGGCCGATCTTCTGGGCCTTGCCGATCCGTTGGCACCGCACCTGCCCGACACGCTGTTTGTCGCCCCCGATGCGCCTGAGCCCTGTTCCGGCAACCCTTTCGGGCGGCAGTGGTTTTCGATCCCCTGGCTTGACGGCTCAACCGATGCCGAGGCTGCCGCGGGGCTGGATCTGGCGGCGCGCGATGTGAATGCCTTTCTGGATGATCTGCTGGAAGAAACGGGCGTAACCCCCTTAAAAATGGCGGTTATCGGTTTTTCACAGGGCACGATGATGGCACTGCAGGTGATCCCGCGCCGCGCCAAGCCAATCGCCGGTATTGTCGGCTTTTCAGGCCGGTTGTTGCAGCCCGAAAAGCTGGCCGCCGAGGCCGTCAGCAAGCCGCCGGTTTTGCTGCTGCATGGGGACGCCGACCCGATGGTGCCGTTTGCCGATATGGGGCTGGCGGCGGATACATTGGTGGCGGCGGGGTTTGAAACCTATGCCCATGTAATGAAGGGCACGGGCCACGGGATTGCACCTGACGGGCTGTCTGTCGCGCTGGGGTTTTTGAAAGATTGCCTCGAAAGGGCTTGAACTTTCCTGCGCAGAGGCCCACGTTCCAGTCAAGAAGAAGGAGACCGCCATGGAAATCACCTTGCTGACCGCACTGGCACTCGTTTCGGTCGCGCTCATCGTGTTCCGGGCAAACGCGCCACAGCCGCAAAAACTTGCCATTCGGGCACGCCGCTGACATCAGGCTTGGGCAAACCGCCCGGCATTTTTCAATCTGTCCGAATTGCCCCAGCGCATGTCAATTGCGCGTGATCTGGGGGCGTTAAGCCCGTGCTGGTCGCATATCGCTACTAGGCGGGGCTTGTTCTCGGTCAAACGCCATATATAGTTTTATTATGCCGGGGCGGGGTTCCCCGCCTTGGTGCCGACTCAGGCTGACCGGGCGAGGGCACATTGACCGATGCTGGAGCATAGCACCTACACGGATTTCAGAACGCAGTTCGTGCGTGAGGCTGCTGCCTTGCGGCGGTTTCCGGCGCTGGTTTTGAATGCGGACTATCGCCCACTATGTTATTACCCGCTGTCGGTCTGGCCATGGCAAGAAGCGATCAAGGCCGCCTACCTGGACCGGGTCGCAATACTGGCCGAATATGACGAGGTCGTTCACAGTCAACGCACGGCAATACGCATCCCTTCAGTCGTGGTGCTTAAAGAATATATCAAGCCTCAGAAACGCGTAGCCTTCACGCGCTTCAATCTTTTTCTGCGGGATGAGTTTCGTTGCCAGTACTGCGGATCAAAGGGCGACCTGACCTTCGATCATGTGCTGCCCCGATCGCGGGGCGGCGTGACCAGTTGGGAAAATGTGGTCGCCGCCTGTTCACCCTGCAATCTGAAAAAGGCCAACAAGTCGCTGAAACAGGCGGGAATGCGCCTTGACCGCCCTCCTAAGCGGCCCGACGCGGCACAAATGCAGGCAATCGGGCGGCGCTTTCCACAGGCCTATCAGCATGCCAGTTGGCTGGACTACCTCTACTGGGAGGCCGAGCTGGAAGCATAACGAAAGTGTGGTTCTCTTTGTGTCGACCTCATCGTCATTGAACCATCCATTGGCCAATGCGTTAGCCATCACTGCATTCTGGTTATCGGTATAGGCAACCAGCGCAAGGCTTTTTTCCGCGCGACTGCAGATCACATAGAGAAGACGAGATATAGCTGAAAGTTGGTGATGGCCGCTGAGGGGCGGCATATCATGGCGTTGTTCACGCGCCGCAATTCTCTGTTGAGAAAAGGATAT
The DNA here is from genome assembly GCF_047638075.1 of Phaeovulum sp. NCBI lineage: Bacteria > Pseudomonadati > Pseudomonadota > Alphaproteobacteria > Rhodobacterales > Paracoccaceae > Phaeovulum > Phaeovulum sp. Next base: position 3,823 of record NZ_JBLJBV010000039.1, on the reverse strand, counting down.
GCCACATGACGACAGATATTATCACTCAATCGACCGATCCATATGGATTTTCGCCCGATCCGCTGACGGACCTCCTTCGATCAGGTGCGCCACGGTCACTTGCCTGAACGCGTCGTCGCCCCGGTCCCGCACACGCGGCATCTTGACCGGCACTGCGCCGATCCCGGTGATGAGAGGGTGCGCAAGGCCAAATCTACCGAAGACCTTCTGCCCTGACCTTACCTTAAGGGCATTTTCACAGGCGACTTTCACGAAGCTCTTGCCGCCCCGCTTGGCCCGAACGCGGCCTGGCTGTCATCGACGACAATCGCGCGGCTCAAAGCTGATTGGTGAGAGGAATATGACCGCTGGCAGCGCCGCGATCTCAGCACCCGGCGCTTTATTTTTATCTGGGCCGATGGCGTCTATTTCCGCCCGCGAAAGGCTGAGGGAAAACAATATGTTCTGGTGCGATCGGCGCTGACGAATGGGGCCGTAAGGAAATTATCGGCCCCGCTGACGGTTACCGTGAAAGCACCCAGAGCTGGCGCGAATTACTGTTGGATTTGCAGCAACGTGGGCTGAACCATGCCCCCGATCTTGCCATTGGCTCCTCTCATCGCTGCAAGCGGCGATTGCCGGGCAACGGATGGTGCATTGGGCTTCTGGAACGCGCTGCGCGAACTCTATGGCGCGACCAACGAACAGCGCTGCAGGTTCCATAAAACCGGCAACGTGCTGAACGCGATGCCCAAGTCGATCCAAGTCAAAGCCAAAGGCCACCTACATGACATCTTGCAGAGGCCGAAACCCGCACGGATGCCGAGGCTGCGCTTGATCTTTTCGTCGCAACATACGGTGTGAAATACGAAAAGGTCGCCGCCAAACTGACCAAAGACCGCAACGTGCCAGGGGCATTCCATGCCTTCCCCGCTAAGCATTGGAAACACATCCGAACGACCCACCCCATGAGCGCACCTTTGCCACGGTTCGGCATCGCACCGGCAATAGCAAAGGATGCCCCTGCCGCAAAACGGGCCTTGCCACGGCGTTCAAGCTGATGATGTCAGCCCAGACCAAATGGCGCAACCTCAACGGCGCGAACCGCATGCCTGAGATCATCCATGGGATCGAATTCAAGGACGGGATCAAGCAACTCCAAAACGCCGCCTGATCACGCCGTTACCAACTTTCGGTCATAGCTCACCAAAGCCACGTTGTGCGCTGATTTCATCAATCGGGATGAGGCCCTTGAAAGGGTTTCCATCGATAGCTTCCGCGTCGGCTGTCAAATGTTGAGGCTGTGCAATGCCGTGTTTCGGGTCGATCAGCAATTTAGGATCTAAAGTATAAACTTTAACGAAGAAATGCTTGTTCAATCGACGTTGTAAAAGCTCGGGAAGCGTTGCCGGCCAGAGTTTGAATGGCATCTTACCTTCGCCGCTCTGCTCGGGCTTGTCGAGTGATTGAACTCTAAGCGCATCACCCCTTGCCGCCAAATAGTCTTTCTGTAACCGCGCGGAGTCGTTTGGCTCAAATCTCAAGCGAACGCCCAAACGTCCATCATCCTAATCCAGTGTGGGTATCAGCTTTTGAACAAAGTGCGCTTCAGATTTGGGAACATCGAGCCAGACATCGAGAAAAGGTGCAACCCCAGGTCAATCGGAGGTTGGCAGAACTTCATCTTTCGCCTTGGCTTTCTCCCAAGAGCGCCCCCATCATGTCAATAGACCGCCAATGTGAAAGGGTGAAATCGTTCAGCGAAAAACTCAAGCAATCTCGCTCAACCAAAAATGTCGCAACGCAACCATAGCGGAACTCTTGCCGCTATTATTGGCTCCTACAAAGACAGTTGTCTTTTTTGAAAAGCCAACTCGCACACCCAGAAATTTTTTGAAATTGCCGATTTCAACCAATTCAATATGCATCATTTCCCCCCTGTTTTGGAGCATGTCCAATCACCTACCGCCATGCAATCTGCGCGTGTAGGTTTAGCTGGCAGCAGCTGAGAAAGATGAGGCATTGTTGGCCGTAGCCGTAGCCGTAGCCGGAGCCAGCTCCCTAATTCATCTCTCGCGCCATTACCTCCGCCTGTTGCACCACATGCTTGATCCCCTCGGCCTGCAGATCCGGTGGGAACCCGGGCGCCGATCCTGGTCAAGGCATGGCCAGACGCCCGATGGTCGATGGATTTCGTCCATGACCAGTTCGTCTGCGGACGGCGGTTCCGGATTCTGAACGTGGTCGATGATGTCACTCGGGAAGGCCTCACGGCTATTCCGGATACCTCGATTTCCGGGCGCCGCGTTGCGCAAGACCTCACGACCCTGATCGAACGGCGCCGAAAGCCGGGAATGATTGTCAGCATTAACGGCATCGAACTGACCAGTAACGCGATCTTAACCTTTGCCACAGAACGCAAGATCGAATGGCATTACATTGCGCCGGACAAGCCCATACAAAACGGAGTCGTCGAGAGTTTTAATGGGCGCCTGCATGATGAATTGCTCACCGAGACCATCTTCCGGAACATGGCCCATGCCCATGCCCATGCTGTAATTCGGGCATGGGCTGCTGACTTTAACGAACATGCCCGCATTCGGCACTTGGCTACCAGACGCCCAAGGTATTCGCCCAACGCCTGATCACCGTAACCGACACCCACGCAGCGCCGTCTGATAGCTCCGCGCAGGTGTCGGTTGCTCTGACTGCGCCACATGGCGTATCAACCCAAAGGGCTTGGTCCCGATTGGATGACAATTTGGCGGCAGGCCCTAGAAACACACGGCTCATGCCCGAAAACGCGGCTTTCACGGAACAAGTAAAACCACACAGGAGCAACTCGACCTCTTCGACACTCTCAACCTGCCAAAACCGGCCTGACAACACCCATGTTGTAACATTTCCGGCCATTCGGCCTGTATGGAATCAATTGCTTAGGTCATGTTGACAAAAGGCGGCCCCAGAGGCGGATGGACGTGATGTCTATAAAGCCAAGGAAGCTCTCGGCGGTTTTGTCGTAGCGGGTTGCGGCACGTCGAGCATTTTTCAGCTTGTTGAAGCACCGTTCGACGAGGTTGCGCAACGAATACAGCGAATGATGCACACCGACGCGCATTTTGCGGAATTTGCGCATGGAAATTCGAGTGAGAACGTCGCGTGCCTCCATCTTTTCCCGAATGCTGTCAGGATCATAGCCTCGGTCTGCCAGCAAGACACTCGGCTCTGGCAGGTTGTCGGCCATGACCAGATCGAACCCCAGAGAATCCGACGTCTGGCCCGGCGTGATTTCGGTTTTCATGGGTAGGCCCGCTGCATTGACGCGAAGGTGGATCTTGGTCGTGAAGTGGAAGGTGGCCCAGAAAACGGTCCGGTGGACCGTTTTCCCACCGGACGGTCTTGAACGGCCAAAACCCTATCGCGGAGTCCCCCTTTTGCGCCCGCTGCCTCCCTCTCGGGACATCGCAAGGGCGATGCCCTGCCGGGCTATGGATGGTGTGCGCGGATAACGGTGCTGTCGATCATTTGTAGGGCGTCCGGCACGGCCCGGCAATGGTTCAAAGCTTCCATGATATCTTCCCAGAGCCCCGCCAGTGTCCAAGTCGGAACTGCCGATAGACGCTCGACCACTTGCCGAACTCTTCAGGTAGGTCACGCAACGGGGCGCCGGTGCGCGCGATCCAGAAAATCCCATCAAGAACAAGGCGGTGGTTGGTCGGCTTGTGCCCGTTCGGCGCACAGACTGCCAAGATGAAACGTTCAAAGAACACCCATTCCGCGTCCGACATCAGGTCTCGAGTATCCGTCTTGATCAAGCCGTTTTTTTCACCCAATTTCGGTCAGC
>NZ_JBLJBV010000038.1:0-12652 GCF_047638075.1 Phaeovulum sp. | reverse complement strand
CTCAGGCTGCTGCTCGCTTCAAGCCCTCGCGCCAACACGAATTGCTGACACCGCCCATACACGAGTGTAGACAGATATTGCAGGGATCCCGGCACACGCGACTCGTTGTGACTGCGTTGGGTGATCCAATGGTCTTTAAGTTCAGTTTTGTGCGAAACCCCACTAGGAGGATAGTAAGCGCCTTTAATAATTTTTTTGTTGACTTCAAAAACAAACAACATCGAAGGCATCTTCCGTATATCGAGAAGTTTGGCTTCAATACCAGCAGGGATAACGAATACAACTTTGATATATTTTTGAATTATCTTACGAGAAGTTTTGAGGGGGATATGGATAGAATAGATCCGCATTTCCGTCCGCAGTTTTATAACGTTAGGCCTGATCTTCTATCGTATGATTTTTTGGGTCGTGTCGAAAATCTGGACCGTGACATGGCAACTATCACCCACCGGCTGAAAGATCGTGGTGTCGATCTGAAAATGCAACCGATTGAACGCAAAAATGTATCCAAGGGGGGGTATTCACCAACCGCTTCCCAGATCAAAAGGTTGGAGGACCTCTTTTGCAGGGACTTTGAGCTATTTGAGTAGCTTTTGAAACCTTATATAAGATTTTTGAGCCAATCTCTTGTTTCGAAAACTTCTTATTTGCTTTGTGATGAAATAATTTATGGCGTAATTTTTCCTTTTTGCGCCAGTACGGTGCGAACTGAAGTCAATTTGACTTTCGACATTCCTGCTTGCAATCGGCGGGTTAAGAAAGCACAGCCCATTGTCATTTTTAATACACCAATCTTTTAAGAATTGATCAATCGGTGAGTGAATGGGATAACATGACGAGATAAACTTCTTTGCGCCATCTCGGCTCCACAAGATTCCGGTTGTTAATACTGGAAAGAAATGCGCCCTACAGAGGATAAAACTACTGTTGGAAGATCTAATTTCGCGAATTTTGTTATAATGCCTTTTGGGCTCATTACACAGGTTAACGATATCGTAGTTATTGGACTTATGCTGATCAAGAAACCCCATCAGATCCATCAGGGTAACTGTGAAATCTGGGTGCAGTTTGATGTCGTCTTCTAACACCAGACAGTATTCCGAGTTTGTTTTTAGAAAAAGTTCGACTGCTCTGACGTGGCTGAGGTAGCATCCTATTTCACTATCTGCCAGAGATCGACTTGAGGTTTTAAAAGCTAATGCCTCGTCATACCTTGATCTTTGGTCATCGGTCAGTATGCGCCCATCAAACGCAGAGATTCGCTCATAAGAGAGCTTGGCAGTGCTGATCTCCTTATGGGTGGCCTGAAGTCTCTCTGTCGCCCGATCCAGATTAATTAGGTATGTAGATAACTTGTTCGTCGTCTCCATTTCCTGGATCGTCCTTTTCTTGTGCCGTCTGTCACTTAGTATCGGGGTATGTCATGGGTGAGTTTTTAGGGAGTATTTAGTCAGTTCAACTTTGCCTCCGCAGGCTTCATCATTCGTATTTACCGCGGTTGATTACGTCAACCTTTAGGCTGCCCCGATCTGGTGCTTTTTATCAATGTTGATGGTGCTGTCTTGCCTTTAGCGTCAGAACCCGACGATGGTCCTTGCTTTGGTGTTCATAGGTGATGCTGAGCCCTTGCAGGCGCAGGAGCGCGAGCTATGAGCGAAAGTTGGTGACGGTGTGATCAGGCGGCCTTTTGGAGTTGCTTGATCCCGTCCTTGAATTCGATCCCATGGATGATCTCAGGCATGCGGTTCGCGCCGTTGAGGTTGCGCCATTTGGTCTGGGCTGACATCATCAGCTTGAACGCCGTGGCAAGGCCCGTTTTGCGGCTGGGGCATCCTTTGCTATTGCCGGTGCGATGCCGGACCGTAGCGAAGGTGCGCTCATTGGGTTGGTCGTTCGGATGTGTTTCCAATGCTTAGCGGGGAAGTCATGGAATGCCTGTCGCACGTTGCGGTCTTTGGTCAGTTTGGCCGCGACCTAGCCGTATTTCACGCCGTATGTCGCGATGAAGTCGTCGAATGCAGCCTCAGCGTTGATATGGGCTTCACGCTCACAATGCGCCAAGATTGCTTGCACGCCGCACCACGCACCAGGGTTCCGGGGGCAAGCGCTACAATCCAGCCGTGACCTTCAAGGATACCCAGCGCGGGCTTGGCCTTTGGGGCTTTGCGCAGCGCGTTTGGCCCCCGCCGCCCCAGATCGCGCATCATTGTATAGGGATGGTGCCAGCGTTCCAGCAACCACTTTCGCAACGCGTCGGCCCGGCCTGTTTCAACCGATACCGCCGCCGCGTCGGCCAAGGGTTCTGTCCACACGTCGTCGTGTACCGCCAAGAGTTTCAGGCGAAGACTGCCGAGGAGCTGGCCTTGTTGCCGGAAAGGTCCGCGATCGCATGGATGATGAGCGCCTGTGCCGTGATGCGGGATCGGCGCGATACTGCCAATGATGCCAGATCCAGCCTGCTTCAACGCATCTGGCGCGGAGGCTTGCTGGTCCAACGGCGCATGGCCCGTGTCAGACTGGATTGTTCGCTATAGCCAAGGTCTGCCGCGATATCGCCTACATTATCACCGCTGTGCTTCAACCGGTTCAGCGCCTGTTCACGGCGTAACCTGTCGACTTCTTTAGAGAACGAGGTGTTTTCGGCAGCCAGCTGTCGCTGGAACGACCGCGGGCTGGTGCCTGCAAGGGCCGCGATCTCGGCAATATGGGCGGGCCCCTGATCAAGAATTCCGGGCAGGATCGTGCGCAGGGCATATGTAAGCGAGCCATCGCCGCAGATCGGAGTGATCTCAAAGGCCTTCCGTCCGAGAGACCGACGCAGATACGCCCGGTCAAGCACCTGGTTGTCGAGTGTCATGGTCAGGGTTCCATCCACCGCTGGCGAAACTGCCTTGCCAAGGTATTTGTGCAGATGGTCGAGGCCGTATGTCGGGTGCGGTGTCAACTGCACGAATGGAGGTCTGGAGTCTGCAAGGCCGGTATCGGCCATCACTGCGCGGACCAGTGCGGCAACATATTGGTGGCAGACGTGCAGCGCGGTATCGTCCAGATTTACCAGAAACCGGTGCCGCATGGTTTCCGTGCCGTCGCTGGGCAGGACCACGATCTGTTCATGCGAGGAATGCTGTGGGTAAAACCGCATCATGTTGCCAAAGGCTTCGCGCGGGGTTCTGGCTCCGATCACCACGCGGCCCAGGGTGGCCAGTTGCGCGAAAGAGGTGTCCGTTAGGACTCGACAGCTGATATCCGGCCCTTCGGTCTCGCTGGCATTGGCGACGAACCGTGTCCCGGCGAGCAACGGAATGGGCCGCTCCCTTTCGAACAACAACGTCTCCGGAAGGCCTACATCGCGAAGCCTTGCCTTCCAGCTCAGCCCGCGTTCCCGCATCCAGAGCAAAAAAGGCGCGAGTGCTGCGGTGCGGATGAGGGGAATGTTTTTTTGCCATACTTTTCAATCTTGTGGTTCGTCGCCTATAAAAGACGATTTTGGCGCGAGATGTCAAATAACTTGCCATAACCTGTGCGAATATTCGAATGACTAGATTGATATGAGGGAAAAATTCGATGCCGAGTAATCTATTTCCACGACTTGTGGTTGCCGCCACATTTGCGTGGGCGGCAACAATGCCGCTGGCTGTCGGGGTCCAGACGGTGACGGGAACGCTTGGTTCGCCAAGCGCCACAACAACCATTGAAGGCAGCCAACTGCCCGCACCCGACCCGGAATTCGGTGGCAAGATCACCGACGGCGCATTGACATCAACGCCCTGGTGGGCGCCGCGCATCGTGCCCCCGCAGGAGGCGCCAAACATCCTGCTGATCATCACGGACGATTCGGGGTTTGGTGTGCCCAGCACCTTTGGCGGCGTCATTCCCAGCCCGACGATGGACAGCATCGCCGAGGAAGGCCTGCGTTTTACGAACATCCATTCGACCGCGCTATGTTCACCGACGCGGGCGGCGCTGCTCACCGGGCGTAACCACCATACGGTCGGGTTCGGGGTGATCTCCGAGCAGGCCACCGGCTATCCCGGTTACAACAGCATCATTCCGGAGGATTCAGCGACGATCGGCCGAATCCTTCTGGATAATGGCTATGCGACATCCTGGTTCGGCTAGGATCACAACACGCCGGCCTATGCCGCAAGCCAGGCGGGGCCGTTCGATCAATGGCCGACCGGTATGGGGTTCGAATATTTCTACGGATTTGTGGGCGGGGATGCCAACCAGTGGCAGCCGAACCTGTTTCGCAACACAACACAGATCTATCCGTTTGAAGGTAAAGAAGACTGGAACCTGACAACCGCGATGGCGGACGATGCGATCGATTATCTGAACCGCATCAATCAGACCATGCCGGAAAAACCGTTCTTCCTTAAATACGCACCGGGTGCAAATCATGCGCCACACCACCCGACAAAGGAATGGGTCGACAAGGTTCACGACATGCACCTGTTCGATGGCGGATGGAACAAACTGCAAGAAACCATCTTTGAAAACCAAAAGCGCCTGGGGATCATTCCTGAGGACACACAGCTGTCGGCTTGGCCGACCGACGTTCTCAAGGACTGGGACAGCCTGAGCGCCGACGAGCAAAAGCTATATATCAAGCAGGTCGAAATCTTTGCCGCCTATGCTGCCTACACTGACCATGAAATCGGTCGTGTGGTGGATACGATCAAGGAAATGGGCAAGTTCGACAACACGCTGATCATCTATATCAACGGCGACAACGGGACCAGCGCCGAGGGCGGGCCGGAAGGCACACCCAACGAGGTTGCGTTCTTCAACGGAGTGACCGTGCCTGTCGAAACCCAGATGAAATGGTATGATACTTGGGGCACAGAGCAGACTTGCAATCACATGTCGGCGGGCTGGTCCTGGGCCTTTGATGCGCCCTTCACCTGGTTCAAGCAGAACGCGTCGCGGCTGGGTGGTATCAGTCAGAACATGGTTGTGTCCTGGCCGGCAAAAATCACCGACAAGGGCGGCATGCGCGAGCAGTTCCTGCATGTGAACGACGTCACCCCCACCTTGCTTGAGGTGACGGGAATCCCGGCGCCGGAGACTGTCAACGGTATCAAGCAACGGCCGATGGATGGCACCAGCTTTGCCTACACGTTCGATGCGGCAAACGCCATGGAACCCTCGCATCACAAGACCCAGTATTTCGAGATGATGGGCCAGTGGGCGCTTTACAACGAAGGCTGGCTGCTCAGCACAAAGGTAAACCGCGCACCGTGGGAAGCCTATGGCCCGGCCAACACCGATCCGCTGAACAATCAAGTGCTCGAACTCTATGACCTGACCAAGGATTACAGCCAGTCGACTGACATCGCTGCCGAAAACCCTGAAAAGGTCAAGGAATTGAAGGCCTTGTTTGTCGAAGAAGCCAAGAAATATGGTGTCTTCCCGATGGATGCGTCCGTGGCGGCCCGTGTTATCGCGCCGCGTCCGAACATAACCTCCGGTCGGTCCGAGTTTGTCTACACTCATCCGATGGTCGGTTTGCCGCAAGGCGACTCGCCGCTTTTGCTGAACACTTCCTATACGATCACGGCAGAGATCGACGTGCCTGAAGGCGGTGCGGAAGGCATGTTGCTGACCTCTGGCGGTCGGTTCGCTGGATACGGTTTCTACTTGCTGAAGGGCAAGCCGGTGTTCCTGTGGAACATGCTGGATCTGGAACGTATCAAGTGGGAGGGCCCGGACGCGCTGAGCCCCGGCAAGCACACGGTCGAATTCGACTTTGTCTATGACGGCAAAGGCGTGGGAACGCTGAAGTACAACAGCTTTGAGGGCCTTGGTCGGCCCGGGACCGGAACCCTCAAAGTGGATGGCAAGGTCGTCGACAGCAAGAAGATGGAAAAAACCCTGCCGATGATCCTTCAGTGGGACGAATCCTTCGATGTCGGCTCGGACACTCTGACCGGCGTGAATGACGCGGATTACAAACCGCCCTTCGCCTTCACGGGCAAACTGGAAAAGCTGACGCTCAAGCTTGACCGGCCGGAATTGTCGGAGGCTGACATCAAGGCTCTTGAGGCGGCGATGAAAAAAGCCAGCGATTGATCCCTGTCGGGATTGTTGAAACACGGCATGGCGACCGAGCAAGGTTGCCATGCCGCAAACTTTCATGGAGCATCGAAAATGATAAGGTTAACATCGACTTTTGCCGCAATTATACTCGTCGCCGGCGCGGCCTGTGCAGAGGACTACGCCTACCAGACCCCGATCCCGCCGGGCGTCGCCGCGCCCGACAGCGTCGAGACGCGGCTCGGCACGCTGAAGTTCGACTATGGCTATCCCGACGACGCAACTGCGCAGGTCCTGTGGGACAATCTCGATTTCCAGCGCGCGGTGCAGTCCTACATGCTGGCGCTGCCGATCGTGAACCAGAAGGGCAATCTCGACGCCATCTCCGCGATGGGCCCGGTCAACCAAACCGTCCCGATCTGGGAGCAACTGGTTGATCCGCGCACCATCGAGCTGACTGCCAATGACAACACCGTCTACAGTTGGTTCTGGATCGACCTGACCGACGGACCGCTGGTTGTCGAGGTGCCGCCCAAAGTGCTGGGGCTGGTCGATGACATGTGGTATCGCTGGGTGAACGATGTCGGCATCACCGGCAAGGACAAGGGCGCAGGTGGAAAATACCTGTTCCTGCCGCCGGGTTTCAAAGGCGACACCCCCGCAGGCGATTACATCGAGGTGGTGACCGCGCCCACCTACAACATGTGGGTTGTCTGGCGCAGCTTCCTCGAGAACGGCGACCCCAAGCCGGGTGTCGATCTGGTCAAGGCAAATACGAAGATCTACGCGCCCGGCGAGGACCCTAAAACGCCGACATTCGTCAACATGTCCGGCAAGCCCTTCAACATGGTCAACCCGGCTGATTACACCTTCTGGGAGATGCTGAACAAGGTCATCCAGAAGGAGCCGGTGGACACGCTCGATCCGGTGACGCAAGGTTTCTTTGCCTCGATTGGCATCGAAAAGGGCAAGCCCTTTGCGCCCGACGAGCGGATGAAGGCCATCCTGACCGAGGCGGCAGCAGTCGGCGATGCCACCGCGCGCACCGTGGCCTTCCACACCCGCGCGCCTGAGTTCTTCATCTATGACGACAGCAACTGGCAGGTCGCCTTTGTCGGCGGCTACGAGTTCCAGTCCCAGCCGGGGGTAAACAACCTGGACGGTGCCAACTTCTTCTATTTCATGGCCACCGGCGTCACCCCGGCGATGGAGACGAAGATGGTCGGCGAGGGCTCGAATTACGCCTAGACGGCGCATGACAAGAACGGCGCCGCGCTGGACGGTGACAAGAACTATCGGCTGCACCTGCCCAAAGACATCCCGGTCAAGAACTTCTGGTCGGTCATCCTCTATTCCAACCAGACCCGCTCGATGATCCAGACCGATCAGAAAAAGCCCTCGGTCTCCAGCCAGAACAAGGATCTGCTGGTCAACGAGGACGGCTCGGTCGACGTCTGGTTCGGCCCCGAGGCGCCCGAAGGCAAAGAAGCCAACTGGGTCCAGACCGTGCCGGGCCAGACCTGGAACACGATCCTGCGCCTTTACGGCCCGCTAGAGCCCTGGTTCGACATGAGCTGGCGCCCAGGTGAAATCGAGGAAATCGCAAAATAGTTGGAATTGCCCAGAGGGAGAAATTGTGGATATTTGGCGCCTTCGCGCTCTCTCTCTCTGGGCAAACCAGAACGTCGCTCCTCGCCCGACCGGGCATCGGACCCCTTCAGTGGATCGGGTGCACGTCTCGGGCGCAGAAAGCCAGATTGTGCGGAACGTTGCTTGGATGGGCGCGGTAAACTGTCATACAGGAGGTGCGTTGGCAGGCTCGCCCGGTCAAGCGAGGGCCGAATGTTCTTGTCGGGTCGGGATCAATTTCAAAGGCTGCTTGATACATGAGAATATACCGGACCCGCCCCGAACCCTTGCCCGCAGAAAGTGCCCAGGCGACCACCGTTGCGGCAACGATTGGCGCCCGGTTTGCAATGGCTCTGTTTCTGGGGCTGTTCGCCCTCGTTCCGGTCGCCGCCGCGTTGGCGGAAACGACGGTACCTGAATATGTTGGCTCTGCTGCCTGTGTCGAATGTCACAAAGCAGTTGCAGACGCCTGGGCTAACTCGGACCACGCGCTTGCCTGGACGTTGCCCGGACCATCGACCGTCATGGCCGATTTTGACCATACTTCGTTCGAGGGCAGCGGCATAAGCGTCCAATTCAGGATCGAGGAGGGGACTTACCATGCGCACGTCACGGAAATGGACGGCACCACCCGCGACTACCCCGTTCATTCGGTCGCCGGGATAGAACCATTGCAGCAATATTTGCTGGAAACAGAGCCCGGGCGGCTCCAAAGTTTCGATGTCGCCTGGGATACCGAACAGAAACGCTGGTTCCACCTATACCCGGACCAAAGCCTGCCACCGGACAATGGCCTGCATTGGACCGGCCCCTACAAAACCTGGAACGCGCGCTGTGCAGCGTGCCACGCAACCGGGTATGATAAGAATTATAGCCCGGTAACACGCAGCTATAAATCGACCAGTGCCGAGATCGGCGTCGGTTGCGAAGCGTGTCACGGCCCGGGGCAGGCGCATCTGGACTGGAGCGCGGGGAAAGCGGTCGCCCCTGGACTTTCCGCTTATGGCTTCAGCATGGATTTTTCCAAGGGCGCAGAGGCCACAATCCAGCAATGCGCCGGCTGTCATTCGCGGCGCGAGGCTTTTGACGATGGCAATCCGCTTCCTGGGACGCCCTACCACGACGCCTACAACCTCTCGCTTCTTTATCCCGACAGCTATCATGCCGATGGCCAAATCCTGGATGAGGCCTATGTCTACGGCTTATTCCTGCAGTCAAAAATGTATCAGGCTGGCGTCAGCTGTGTGAATTGTCATGATGCCCACACCACCAAGTTGAAAGCAGAAGGCAACGCTGTCTGCACACAGTGCCATTCCCCCGCCGGTAATCCCGACTTTCCTTCCGTTACGCCCAAAGATTACGACAGCGTCGCACATCATTTCCATGAACCCGGAACTGCCGGGGCCGAGTGCAAAAACTGTCACATGGTGGAGCGGCGCGACATGGGGAACGACTGGCGCGCCGACCATTCGTTTCGAATCCCGCGCCCCGATCTGGCATCGGCAACAGGGGCGCCCGACGCCTGCACGACCTGCCACACAGACCAAAGCGCGGACTGGGCAGCAAAGGTTCTTGTGACACGGTTCCCCGAGAGCCGCCACCGGGGGCCGCATTACGGTGAGACCCTTGCGCGGGGGCGTATGAATCCGGTGACTGCACAGGGCGATCTGACCGCGTTGGCCAAAGACACCGCGCAGCCGGGTATCGTGCGGGCGACAGCGCTGTGGCTGGTGGCGCAGGGGGCGGATGCCGCGACCGCACAGGAATTGATGCCGTTGCTCGACGACCCCGATCCCCTTGTGCGGGCATCGGCAATACAGGCTCAGCAAGGCGCTCCACAAGAGCAGCGGTTACAGCGTTTGGCAGGGCTTTTGAGTGATCCCGTGCGGGCTGTCCGCATCGAAGCGGCAAAGGCGTTATTGGGCGGGGTGACTGCAGGGATGCCTCCCGAGATCACGTCGGCCCATCGCGCCGCGCTGGCTGACTGGCAGAAGGCCATTTCACATCAGATGGATTTTCCCGAAACGCAACTGGTGCTTGGAGGGATCGCGCTGACCATGCGTAACCTTGCGGCCGCCGAGAGCGCGTTTTTTGAGGCCGTTCGAATGGACCCTCAACGCGCAGAGGCATGGGAGATTCTCGTCCGTATCGCCTCTGCGTCGCGCGGACCTGACGCCGCGCGACAAATCTTGGCCAAAGCCCTTGCCATACTTCCCGATAACAAGACGCTTCGGCAATACGAAGTGGAACTCGCCCCTCAATAACAGTGGGTCAATTCAGGTTGAGTCCGAAATCGGGCTTTCAAGGTTTCGCGCTTGGATTATCACCACAGGTTTTCGCGTGTGAGTATGACTCGGCTCTGGATTTCTGGCGCGCAAAGCAGGTCACCAACACTGTTTCGTTTCCAAGGTCGACGTAGTAAAAGTGTTCCAACTTGACGCTGGACTGTCGGCGTTTGTCAAAGGAGGTGCCCGCCAATTTCAGGCGGCGTCTGTCATTTCATCGGCTCGGGAAACACGTTCAGGGTTGAGCCAGACACGCCCTGCGGGTCGCCAGTTGTGGGTTTTGCCTGACCAGCGTTCCGGTTTTCGCGCGCGTGCAGTTGCATAAAGACTGGCGCGGCTGGCGCGTGTTGCGCGTGCACGGCCCGCGTGTTGCGCATTCGGCGTGGCGATGCGGGTTGCGCTGTGCAGGTGCTCACCATTAGACCCGCCGGTGAATGATTTTGCCCAGGCCCGAGCATCGGCCTTGGTGGCAAATCCCCTGCTCGGCCAGTCCGGGCGGTATTTTCAGGTTCGAAACAGCGCCTCAGAGAAGGGATTGCCGTTGCTGACGCGCGGGCGGCTTTAGGACGTGGTAATGCCTGGCTTTTCCATCGTCACTTTCATCGTGGTGCCCTTCATACATCGTAAGCATCCGCCGAAGGCCGCGGCCGTGCTGTATTGATCAGAGGCGTCTGGGTGCGGCTTTTGGTTTGCGTGGCTTCTGGGCCCATTTTTGGGCAAGGCGCTCGAAGTTGTCGAGGATACGGCCGATATCTGCCTCATCGGGATCGAACTGTCCCCCATGCCATTCCAGCATCCGGTCGTGCTCATCGTGCTTGGGGTCTGCTATGGCGTCGAGGAAGTCAGCATAACTCGGGAAGCCGCCCACATCTTCCGGGGGGCAGGCACCGATTGCCCTGACAAGGCGCGGATATGCGGCGCCCGGGATGGCATCATCGATTTTCTCGACCTTGAGCACATGGTGCCAGTTGTCGCCAAAGTCATAGACGTAATGGATGGTCCTGGTGCCGACATCTTCGAGCACATCCAGCAGGCTGGTTTTGTTGGCGGGCAGCGGGCCATCGCAATAGCCGTCAGGATCGGGCACGCCCCAGCCGACACCACCGGCCCGGAACTCGTAGAGGTGACTGTCGGTCCATCCCATGGCGGCCTGGATCACGTCGTGCAGGCGGTTCAGCTTGATCTTCAGCGGCACATCAAAGCGCCGAAGCACCTGAGGCTCGACATCAGATAATGTGACCTTGAGGCGCGCGACCAGGGTCATGCAGCAATCCTCTTCAATTCCATGGCGGCCTTCCAATGCCAAGGCAGCAATTCATGCACCCGTGACATAGGCATATCCGGCAAGCGGGCGAGCACATTTTGAACCGCCCCGACTTTACCGGAGGGTGATTTGTTCAACAATTAGGCGACCATATCGAGAGTGTTCAAGTTTGCATAGAATGCTTCGTCTGCTTATGCGGGGGTGATGTATCCGATGGGGCCGAGAAGGCGGCGGTTGTTATACCAGTCGACCTATTAGCCGGTAGGCGATGCTTGCATCTCCGTAAGGCCACTTCAGGGTTTCCCATTCGACTTCGCGCAACGATTTCCATGGACCGATCTGGTTGATCATCTCGGTTTTGAAGATTTGAGGGGGGCCGTGGCCCCAGTGGCGCCGCGTAAGCCCCCGAATGGATGCCGAATTCAGCCAGCGCATTATCATAGGCATCACCGACGGTTCCAACATGAGATCAATGTCGGCTTCAGCCAGCCGCTTGGTATACTTTATCGACAGGTGTTGCGAGCCCGTTGCCCGGCCACGGTTTGCTTGGAAACCGTAAGAGGGGCGGTCCAAGTGGTGAACCAAATCCTTGTTATCACGCGTTTTCTTTGCCATATTGCCTACTTAAGCGCATCAGGAACAAATAGGGTCTTCATGGATGTCGAGGTCCGCCAACTGTTACCCGAAAGGGATTTGCGTGCAAATCACGCAGGGCTACGATCCGCCTTGCAAAAACATCAATCACGAACGCGACGTAGACCATCCCTGACCATGTCGGCACATAGGTAAAGTCTGAAACCCAGAGCTTGTTTGGCCGATCCGCCTTGAACAGGCGATTCACCTTATCGTCCATTGCCCGGCAGGCGATTTGGCAACGCCAAACCTGCCGAGAGGGTGGGCATCGCGGTGACGTGTCGGGGGTGGTCGCAATGATCTTTTGCCGCGAACCACGCCTCTGAGGCCCAAACTGCGCATCAATCGCTCAATCGTGCAGCCGTTGCCCGGCAATGGTTTGCCATGCAAACCATGAGAGGGGGAAACATCTTCGCCGCCGCGCCGCAGAACGTGCCAAACCTTCCGCGCACCATAAAGTTTGCGGTTGTCGGTCCAAGCCTTGTCGATCTTAAGGCTCAGGGCGGCATCAGACTTGGCTCGGGGCGATGCCCGCTCCGGGGCGCGTAAGATGGCGCGCCGGTCATAATAAGTGCCCTCTCGGCAGAATTGCTTTGCAATTCGCCTGCCGGGTAACAGAAGGGGCAAACTGCAGTGCTCTGCAGATCGGCTCGACCCCGAGTTCTTCACGGCTTTCTTCCCCTCTCGTCGATACTGCTATCGACTGCCGGGCAACAAATGAACGCAATCATTTGCGAAACGGGCGGTCGCGCTCCCGTTGCCCGGCAGCGGTTTGCAAGCAAACCGCGAGAGGGGGCTGGGCAAA
>NZ_JBLJBV010000037.1:0-3635 GCF_047638075.1 Phaeovulum sp. | reverse complement strand
ATCGGCGTCTTGACCAGCACTTCCGCGGTCTGGCTTCCCAGCAGCATCTTTCGCACACCGCGCCGCCCGTGCGACGCCATCACGATCAGATCGCATCCGCCCAACTTGGCGGCGCGGACGATGGCTTCGGCGGGGGAATCGTCGATCTCATGTGCCAGCGTCACCTTTACACCGTGATCGCGGGCACGTTCTTCGATGGCGGCAAAGCGTTCCTTCATGAGGTTATCAAGCTGTTGATCATAGCGCGTCGTCGCAAGATCAACCCCCGCCAGCTGTGCCGCCCGTGCCGCATCCGGATGCAGGGGTTCTGACACGGTCAGGATCGTGATTTTCGCATCGAACGACTTGGCAAGGGCCAACCCGTGCTCAAGCCCCTTAAGGGCAAGCTCGGATCCGTCAGTGGCAACAAGAATGTGTTTATACATGTGTTTTCCTTCTTAGAACCTGGATCGACGTTTGCCGCGCATCTATGATGCCAAGGCCATCTTGGCCGCGATCCCGAGATGAGGCAAGCAGCCCTGATCATGAATACCTGTCAGGTAGGGTTAAGCCCCTTCCCCCGCTGCCCGACGTGAAACACGAACACGCCGCATCAGCCAGGGCGCCCGACGTCGATCTTCAGTTGTTCGGGCGGTATGCCCCGGCGCAGGGCGCTTTCGCGGACAGCCGCTTGCACCGCCTTGCTGCGCCGCAACAGCCGTAAAAAGCGGGCCTCATCCAGCACCAGCAGCGTCGTGGGTGCGATGGCGCGCACCTCGGCCCGCCTTGGCCGATTCATCAGCATCGCCATCTGGCCGAACATATCACCACGCCCCAGCCGCCAGGTTTGCCCGGCAACCTCTAGCTTGACTGCGCCAGAGGCGACGAAATGGACGCTTTTGTTACCGTTATCCTTGCGCAGGATAATCTCGCCTTCGTTGACGTAACGCGTTACCAATGCGCGGGCCAATTTTTTCGACGCCGCATCATCCATATCGGCAAACAGCGGAAATTGCCGCACCAGAGCGGCCTTTTGCATGGCCAGATCCAGCCGCGGCGTCTTTTCCACGCGGTCACGCCGCGCGGCAATGTTTTGCATGAGCGAGCTGTGCACCTCTTCACCGATCAGCCCATCTTCCAACAGCGCATCATATTCCCGCTCTTCCAGACGCAGGGCGGTGCGGCGAATGAAGCGGCGTTCCATCTCTTCGGCGTAGCCGGGGTATTGCAGGCGCAACCCTTCCAGCGCCTGATCCACCATCGCAATCCGGCGGGTCAATATTTCATGCAGCAATTCGGCCACGCGGCGGCCGTGAATACGGCGGATCCGGCCATCAATGAACCCATGCAGATCACGCAAGATCAGCCGCTGCGACAGCAAAAGCCCAAACCGCGTTGCCGTGATCCGCGCAAGCGGTGCCGAAATATGCGCCCGGTTATGCAAGAACATCGCCGGGCGCTGCCAGCGCCCAAACCCCAGGCCGCGCCGCGCCGCACGCTGATAGCCGGGGCGCCCGCCAATACGCAGCGCCTCAATCAGCGCGTCGGCCTCGGACAGCATCCGTTCGGACAGGCGCGATGATATTGTGCGGTCGCGAAACCGTGCCAGGATCGTGTCGCGTTCAGCACTGGCCAGCGCAATCAGGCCCAGGGTAACGCGGTCACGGTCCAGAATATCGGTGTTATCCTCGGCCGCCTTCACGGCAGCATTCAGCCGTTCGCCAAACTGCTTGGCCTCGGCGCGGACGGTTTCCTTGGTCAGGTCGTAATTTTCCGTCGCGGCGGCAACATCTTCGCGCACGGTTTGCAGCGCAACCGCAATCACCTGATTATAAAGCGCATTATCAAGCGGCGACAGCCGATCCAGCCCCAGCCGTGTAATGACCCAGCGCAGTGTCGTGCCCTGCACCAGCAGCGTGAACAGCGTGAATCCGGTGGCAAGGATACCTACCAGGCGCTTCACCTCGACCGGGACGCGAAAGCTTTCGGTGACAGCCAGCGCCAGTGACAGCGTGACCGCCCCGCGCAAGCCCCCCCACATGATCGCCACGCGGTAGGGCCGTTCAACCACGGGCGAAAGCCCCAGCCGCGTCAGCAGCGGCAAAAGCCCGTAAATGATGATCGCCCGCGCCACGATTGCCGCCACAACCACCACCGCGATCAGGCCAAAATCGCTTAGCCGAACCTCTTCCAGCAGGCGCGGAATCAGCAGCGCGGCCAGAACAAAGATCAGCGCCCCCGCCCAATGCGCCAGCAGATCCCAGACCTCACGCAGGTTTTGCCAGATGGTGGGCGGCAGGCGCCCCGGCCCCATCAATTGCAGCGCCATCGCCGCCACCACAACCGCAATCACCCCCGAGGCGCCAACGCTTTGTTCAGACACGATATAGGCCAGATAGGGCAGCGCGATCGAGACCGAAATCACCGCCAATTCGTATCTGGCAAACAGCACCATCACCCAAATCGCGATCCGTGCCGCAACCAGACCCACCACGACGCCGCCCGCCAGCAGCATCGGAAACCGCGCCAGCGCCGTTTCCAGCGTGGGGTCGGGCACGCCGGCCATCACATATTCCATGAACAGCCCGAACAGCGCGATTGCCGCAGCGTCGTTCAGCAGGCTCTCGCCCTCGATGATGCGCGCCAACCGTCGCGGCGCCGAGATCGAGCGGAACATGCTGACCACCGCCGAGGGGTCGGTGGTGGACACAATCGCCCCCAACAGCAGCGCCGCCGACAGCGTCATCGAACTGATAAGCGACAGCGCGTAGCCCACCACAAACGTCGCCACAAAAACCGCCACCACCGCCAGCACCAGAATCGGCACCCAGTCATCGGCCATGCGCCGCAGGTTCAGCCCCAGCGTGACCTGAAACACCAGGGTTGGCAAAAACACATAAAGAAACACGTTTGAACGGATCGGCAGCGCCAAAATGGCCTCGGCCACCGGGTTCAACGCATCGGTCAGCTCAGTGCGCAGAAAAAACGTCGCCGCCGTGCCAACCATGATGCCAAGACAGGCGATGATCACGGCATACGGCAGCCGCAACCGCGCCGCCAGCGGTTCGGCCGCGCCGATCAGCAAAAACAGCGACGCAATAATCGTGGTGATCAGAACAATATCCATCGTCTTGGATTATCAGCAATCAGACCTGAATAAAATCTTATCTGTCACGGGCAGGGTGGCGCCGCTTTCAGCTATGCGAGGCGTGGCCGACCCGCCCCTTGGCCTGAGGGATGGGAAAGACGACATCATAGGCCCAGTTGAACAAAAACGCATAGACCACATAAAATACCGCAAAACCCACATCCATCATAAAGGCATCCCACAGGCCGATATTCAGATACCACGCAATGAACGGCACCAAGAGCGCCAGCAACCCCGCCTCGAACAAGAGCGCATGGATAACCCGCACAAACGCGGGTTTGTGCGTGGTGCCCGTGAAACGCTGCATGGTCAGATCAAACAGCAGATTGTAGACATAATTCCAGCCTGTTGCGACTGTTGCGGCCACGATGCTGACCACACCGATATTTTGCATCGGCATGGCAAAGACCCAGGCGCCAATCGGAATGACCAGCAACAGGCCGATCAGTTCAAAACTGATGGCGTGGCGAATTCTGTCGGGGGTGGTGCGCATCGGGCCCTCTGAAAC
>NZ_JBLJBV010000036.1:0-78216 GCF_047638075.1 Phaeovulum sp. | reverse complement strand
GCACCTCGCCGGCGATGGAGCGGTTGCGCGAAGATATCCTGGATCTGGGGCAGGCCGATGGCCATGTTCTGATCGACGGCGAAACCGGCACCGGCAAAACGCTGGTTGCCCATGCGCTGCACGCGGTCGGCCCACGCGCTGCGCGGAAATTTGTGGTGGTCAGCTGTGCCGCCTTTTCCGAGGACGTGCTGGCGGCAAAGCTGTTTGGCCCGGTTGATGAGGGCGCGGCCCTGCCTCTGATCGAAGAGGCGCGCGGCGGCACACTTTGCCTTGAGGATGTCGAGGCGCTTAGCCAGGGCCTTCAGGCCCGCGTTTTGACCTTTATCAACGATCAGGGCACCCCGGCCGAAACCCGCATCATTGCCATCTGCAATGACCATGGCGAAGGTCGCACCGTTGAAGACGCGCTACGCCCGGATCTATACTACCGCCTTGCCGCGCTGAAAATCATGCTGCCCCCGCTGCGCCAGCGGGGCGAAGACATCCTGATGTTGTTCAACCGCATGGCTGAACAGTTTGCCGAGGAATACGGCTGCGATGCCCCCGAGGTCACCGCCCAAGAGGCCGCCCAACTGTTGCAGGCCCCCTGGCCCGGCAATGTGCGCCAGCTGATCAACGTGGCCGAACGGGCCGTGTTGCAAAACCGCCGCGGCTCTGGCTCCATCGCGTCGCTTTTGATGGCGGATAACGAAGACGCCGGCCCTGCCATGACGACCGAGGGAAAGCCGCTAAAGGAATATGTCGAGAGTTTCGAGAAGATGCTGATCGACAATACGATGCGCCGCCACAAGGGCGCAATCACCGCCGTGATGGACGAGCTGTGCCTGCCACGCCGCACGCTAAATGAAAAAATGGCGAAATACGGGCTTAGCCGCGGCGATTACCTTTAGGGCAGGGGTGTTGGGGTAAATCTGCACCGCGTGGTGCGGGCGGGGCGCTTTGTCAGTGTTTCGATGCAAATCGGTGCAGACAGCCTGCCGCTACACCGGAACGTCATTTTACGTTGCGTGGATTGGCTTTACCATTATCCTCTGTGCTAATGGCTTTTCTTGTCGCGTGGTTGCAGCGTGCCCCTGTCTTATTCAACGGCTCCCCCGCAAAAGATCGCCCTGATCCTTCAGGGCGGGGGTGCGCGTGGCGCCTATGAGGTTGGGGTTCTCAAGGCGATTGCCGAGATCAACCTTCGCCGTGTGTCACCGTTTCAGATTGTCTGCGGGGCATCTGTCGGGGCGATCAATGCCGCCCGGGTTGCGGCAACCTCAACGGATTTTCAGCGCGGGATAGAGGCGTTGGAGGCGCTCTGGTCTTCGCTGACATGCAATTCGGTTTATGACACGCGGGCATTACCGCTGCTGATCCGGACGGGGCATTGGGCCTTGGCGCTGATGTTCGGGCGCTTTGGATTTCATGCGCCGGACGGGCTGTTGGACAGCGCGCCCCTGCATCATCTGCTGACGACTGAATTTGACCGGCGCCATCTGGAGCATGTCATTCATGCAGGCGCGCTTTCGGCGCTGTGCATCTCCACCTCCAGCTATGGCGAGGGCAAGGCGGTCACATTTTTCGAGGCGCATGACGACATCGCCCCGTGGTCGCGATCACGGCGCGAAGGGGTTCCCACCCGGATCGGCCCGCAGCATCTGCTGGCCTCATCGGCGTTGCCATTCGTCTTTGCCCCGGTGCGGATCAAGGGGCGCTACTATGGTGATGGCGCGCTTCGGCTGACCTCGCCGCTGTCGCCCGCCATTCATACCGGCGCGGACAAGATCGTGATCATCGCCACGCGTGACAACCTGCCCATCCCCGCAGCGGACCGCGCCAAGGCCCAGACCGAGCCAACCGTGGGCGATATGGCCGGGGTGGCGCTGGATATCCTGTTCAACGACAATCTGGAAACGGACCATGAACGCCTGAGCCGTATCAATCAAACCCTGGCCCTGTTGACGCCCGAGGCGCGGCAGAAAACCCCGCTTCGGTTTATTGACACGATATTTCTGGCCCCCTCGCAGGATTTGCGCCCGATTGCGCAGGCGCATGCGCACAGGCTGCCCGCACCGATCCGGCTGCTGATGCATAGCGTCGGATCGTGGGGCCACGATGGCCGGCTGGAAAGCTACCTGCTGTTCGAGGCAGGCTATATTGGCGCGCTGATTGATCTTGGCTACCGTGACACGATCGCCCGAGCCGATGAGCTTGCCGCGTTTTTGTTTGCGTCCTAGGCTCGATCATCGCCGCATGCGCGCCCGAACCGATGCCGGTCTATGGCCATATGCACGCCCTGTCGCCAGTTTGGTAATCTTGGGTAACGATTTGATAATGAAAAACCGATTGTATTTGCAGGTGCATCAAAGCTATTGTCAAAAAGCATCGGTCCGGCGCGCCTGTTTCGTGCCGCCGATCCAACAGTTTCGCTGATTTCTGGCGCGACGTTACCCGCACGGGGTAGCCGGGCCAAGATCAACCGATTGGCTGCAAGGCCGCAAATTTGCCCGTCCGGCATTCAAATGCCACGGGTTTTCAGTTGGGCGTCAGCGTAAAAGCCGCGACGCTTGGGTAAGAACCGCGATGAAGCGCGCAGAAACTAGGCAGGTGATGACGGGCGGGCCAAAGGCCTGCGCCGCCGCTATGTCTGGTGCGCACCCTCTCGCCTCAACAGATCAACACGCGCGCCAATGCCTTCGCCCCCCGGGGCGAGCGCAAAGTAGCCCGTGCGAGAATTGGATACATGGCAAAGAAAATGTTAATCGATGCCACCCACGCGGAAGAAACCCGCGTTGTGGTGGTGGACGGCAACAAGGTCGAAGAGTTTGATTTTGAAACCGTAAACAAACGCCAACTGGCGGGTAATATCTATCTGGCAAAAGTCACCCGGGTCGAGCCGTCGCTACAAGCGGCTTTCGTGGATTATGGCGGCAATCGCCATGGTTTTCTGGCCTTTGCGGAAATTCACCCCGATTATTACCAGATCCCGGTCGCAGATCGGCAGGCGCTGATTGAAGAAGAACGTGCCTATGCAGAGCGCGAAGAGGCAGAAGACAGCGCCAGATCACGCCGCCGGAGCGGGGCGCGCACAGCCGCAAAACCCGCCAAGGCCGCCGAGGCCGATGCCGTAACGCGCAGTGACGAAATCCCTGGCATGGCGGTCGTCGATCTGGCATCCGAGGCGCTGCCAGAGCCCAGCGTGATGACAGACCATCCGGGTGAAGAGGCCGCAGAGATTGCTGAAAGCGCGCCGGATCAGGTTTCCGATGATGTTCCGGTAACGGATGCCATCACCGACGAGCCCGGCGGGGATGACCCCGAACCCTACGTCGCCGCAGACCACGCTACCGAAACCGATGATGAGATCGAATCGGTTGCCGATGAAGATATGGCCGAGGAAATCCAGTCGCAGCGCAAACCGCGCCCGCGGCGCTACAAGATCCAGGAGGTTGTGAAGGTTCGCCAGATCATGCTGGTGCAGGTCGTCAAGGAGGAACGCGGCAACAAGGGGGCTGCGCTGACAACCTATCTGTCGCTGGCGGGTCGCTACTGTGTCTTGATGCCCAACACGGCGCGTGGCGGTGGTATCAGCCGCAAGATCACCAATGTGCTGGACCGCAAGAAGCTCAAGGAAATAGCGGCGGAAATGGAAGTGCCGCAAGGCGCGGGGCTGATCATCCGCACCGCAGGCAGCCAACGCACGCGCACCGAAATCCGGCGTGACTATGAATATCTGATGCGGCTTTGGGAACAGATCCGCGATTTGACCATGCGCTCGGTTGCCCCGGCGCCGATCTACGAGGAAGGCGATCTGATCAAACGCTCGATCCGTGATGTCTACGGCAAAGAGATTGACGAGGTGTTGGTCGAGGGCGAGCGCGGTTATCGGCTGGCCAAGGATTTCATGCGAATGATCATGCCGTCGCATGCCAAGAACGTCAAAAACTATACCGAGCAGTTGCCGCTGTTTGCGCGGTTCCAGGTTGAAAGCTATCTGGGCGGCATGTTCAACCCGGTTGTTCAGTTGAAATCGGGCGGCTACATCGTGATCGGGATCACCGAAGCGCTGGTGGCGATTGACGTGAACTCTGGTCGGTCGACCAAGGAAGGCTCGATCGAGGATACCGCGCTGAAAACCAACCTGGAGGCCGCCGACGAGGTTGCGCGCCAGTTGCGCCTGCGTGACCTTGCCGGTCTGATCGTTATCGACTTCATCGATATGGAAGAGCGCAAGAACAACGCCTCGGTCGAGAAACGATTGAAAGAAAAGCTGAAAACCGATAGGGCGCGGATTCAGGTGGGGCGGATCTCGGGCTTTGGCCTGATGGAGATGTCGCGCCAGCGCCTGCGCCCCGGCATGATCGAGTCGACAACCCAGCCCTGTTCGCATTGCCACGGCACCGGGTTGATCCGCTCGGATGACAGCATGGCGCTTCAGGTTCTGCGCCAGATCGAAGAAGAGGGCACGCGCAAACGGTCACGCGAAGTGCTGGTGAAGGCGCCGGTTGCGGTGGCCAACTATCTGATGAACGCCAAGCGTGAACATATCGCCGGAATTGAAGCGCGCTACGGCATGTCAGTCCGGATTGAAGCCGATCCCGGGCTTGTCAGCCCCGATTTCAGCATCGAAAAGCTCAAGGTGGCCACGCGTAACGTGCCCGAGGTCAGCAGTGTTGCGGTGTCGGTTGACGCGCGTTTGATGGCCGAGATCGACGAGGACATCGTTGATGAGGATATCACCGACGAGGAAGACGAGGCGATCACGGCTGATGTGCCGGTTGCAGGCGCGTCCGAGGGCGATGAGGGGCCGAAAAAGAAAAAGCGTCGGCGGCGGCGCAAGAAGAAGACGAATGGGGACTATACCAATGGCGATGGCAGCACCGATGACGCGTCCGATGACGGCGAGGATGATGCCGACACCGAGACCGACACCGAGGTCGCCGCAGATGCGCCGGCGGAAGTGCTGACCGACGCGGCTGACGCGCCGGTCAAGAAAACCTCCAGCCGGACGCGGGCCCCGCGATCGCGCGCCAAGGCGGCCGAGGTTCCGGCAACCGCAAGTGAGGAAAGTGTGGCAGTGCCCCAGGACGCAGCCGACGCAGCGCCCGCGCCGAAAAAGCCCGCAACGCGCACACGCAAACCCAAGGTTGCAGCCGCGGCCAAAACCGAAGAGGCGCAGGCGTCTGCCGATGAGGCCCCCAAAAAGCCCAGCCGCAGCCGCTCGCGCGCCAAAAAACCCGTAGAAACGCCCTTGCCGGTGGCAGAGACGCTAGCCGAGCCGGCCCCCGCCGAGGCGACACAGGTTGACACGGCCCCCGAACCAGAGGCGGTAGCGGAAACAACGCCCGAGGCCCAAGCCCCTGTTGACACGCCGGTAGCTGCGCCGCCGCCAATTGAGGCAGGCAACACTGAGGCAGGCAACACTGAGGCAGGCAACACTGAGGCAGAGACCGAGGCGAAAACCGAGTCAGAGGTAGAACCGGAAGCGGCAAAAACCGCCCCGGCCGAGCCCGAAGATGAGGTTAAGCCAAAAAAGCGGGGCTGGTGGTCGCTGGGCCGCTAAGCTGTTGAAGAAAGTGAGAGCGTCGGGTCAAAAGCCCGACGTTTTCAATTAGGGGGTGTCCGCATTTCGTGTTGGTAGCGAGATCGGACCGACCTCAAGCACTATTCCATAGCGTAGAGACCGGTTTTTTCCGCCGATACATTCGCAGAAGTATTCCGATTGCTGCCAAACGCCTATCGGCCGAAAAGCGCTTTGGCGCACCCACCCAAGGCTGCGGCGATGTTGAGACAACCTCCAACGCCAAAGACTGCGGTCATCATCCATGCCGCAAAGCGGAGCTTCTTTCCGGGAAAATCGTCACCAAAAGACCAACCCTCAAATGAAGGGGCCCGCCAATAGCATCCTGCCGCAGCCGCGAGCGCCACGAAACCCTTGATGAGTGCCGCGGAAACACCCGCCACGCTACCATCTGGAGTTTGTGGCGCAAGATCTCCGCGCTGTCCAGATTCAGGTTTCAGGGTCCGATCAGTTTCGGGCCGGGTGTCGCGTCCGTGGAATTTCATTGGTCCCTCTGATCTTTGGCGGGGCTTCTTGAGCAATTAGGATCATGCATTGCTGGACCAAAGCCGGAGACAGCCGTACTGCGATCTTGCCCGCTACGCAGATCTAATGATATCTGCGGGCGCCATTCCCGCCAAGCGCACCTCCAACTACCGGATGTAGCCATTTTGGGTTTTTCGTGGCCGGTCCGCAGAAGGGCTTGATGAATCTTTTGTAGCCAGCGTGGAGCGAGTTCACGTTCTGAATGTGACAGCAGCCTGAGGCCACGCGCGTGTCTGGCTTGCTCCCGACCACAAAGTGTTCGGGGCCGCGTGCTGCTGCGAGGTCCTTTTAGCCGTTGCCCCCGTCCGAGCAGAGCACGGCGTCCCCCGGAACCAGGGGCTGCATCGCGCGCTCCACCGTCACGCTTTTGCGGTTCGGTAACCGCCGGAAGAGGTGAGAGCCACCACGGTCAGCGACAGTGAGAATGGGGAGTTGTCACTTTGAGAGACCCCGCATCATCTTCAGTCCTTGGGTCGTGTAGTCCTCCCATCGGGGCCGTGGCGGCTTCACGACTTTCCGCGGACTGGCGAAGTGTCGAACCCATTCCCGCGAGCCCTTGCGCGACTCCCGCTGGTATGTCTCGTCAGCCTCGATGATCCCCGAAAAGCTCGTCGTCCCGCCGTTCTCGATGATCGAGAATACCAGCATCCGCCAGCGCCAGACGGTGTATTTGTTGAGCCCCAGGTGGCGTGCGAGCTTCCGCACCGACTGCGGTGCGGATGTGCCCAGCATATCCCTCAGCGCCACCATAAACAGGTCAGGACGATGGATGCGGCCGATGGCGTTCCCTGTCCGGCCTGAATAAGTCTTCTGGCAGCCACTGCACCGATAGCGCTGGACCTTGGTCCGTGTGCGCCCCCACTTCTGGCGCCGCTCGTCGCCGCAGAATGGGCACTTGTGTTCTTGGTTTGTCCGTGCTTCGATCTCCGAGATCGCCTCGGCCTTTCGACAAAGATCCCGGATCTTCATTCGGGTGTCCTCGATCTGTGTCGGGTTCAGCTCGTCAAGGGCATCGAGAAAACGGCGAAAGTCGTGATGTAGCAAGGGCATCCTCCGCTGGAAAGGCGGGGTAAGATAGGCCCTTTCTGGTTAAGGCGAAGCGAACCAACACGGTTTGCGGACACCCCCTTCAATTATTGCCAAGATGGACGGAATGCTTAACCGCCATGCCGGATGGTGAATACCTTGATCTGACCCTCTTCACGCGCCTCAAGTAGCTCATGGCCGGTTTCGGCGCAAAAATGCGGCACGTCGACCCAGGCTGCCCCGTCAGTTGCCCGCAGCCTTACAACAGCCCCGGGCGCGAGCCCCATCAGCACCTTGCGCAGGCGCAAAACCGGCAACGGGCAAAGCAATCCCAATGCGTCTATGTCGGTGGCATTATCGTCTGTTTTATCAATCATTACGCCGCCGTATCCAATACGAGACGATTTGTCCACGCGCTTGTGACCAAGGGCCCGGTGACGGCGCTGCAAGGATCGGCTAAACATGCGGAATGTTTGGAATTGATCTTATTGACGCCGCCTTCCTGCCCGCTGCTTCGGTAGCGCTATTGGCGGGGCTTTTGTCGTTCCTCAGCCCCTGTGTGCTGCCAATCGTGCCGCCCTATCTGGCCTATATGGGGGGCGTCAGCATGGGCGATCTGCGCGAAGGACGCAAAAGTGCTGTGCTGCCCGCGCTGTTCTTCGTGCTGGGCCTGTCGACGGTATTTCTGTTCATGGGGTTTGCCGCCTCGGCTTTTGGGCGGTTTTTTCTGCAAAATCAGGAACTGTTCAGTAAGATATCGGGCGTCGTCGTGATTGGGCTGGGGCTACATTTTCTGGGGCTTTACCGGATTCCGATTCTGGACCGCGAGGCGCGGCTGGACGCGGGTGATCAGGGTGGAACGGCGCTGGGGGCCTATGTGCTGGGTCTGGCGTTTGCCTTTGGCTGGACCCCTTGCATTGGCCCGCAGCTGGGGATGATCCTGTCAATTGCCGCATCGGGCGGCGATATGGCGCGCGGTACGGCCCTTTTGGCGATATATGCGGCGGGACTTGGTGTTCCGTTCCTGCTGGCGGCCTTTTTTATTCAGCGCTCGATTGGGCTGATGAACCGTCTCAAACGCCATATGAGGCTGATTGAGCGGATCATGGGGGGGCTGCTGGTTGTGGTAGGATTTGCGCTTCTGACGGGCGCCTTCTCGGCGTTCAGCTTTTGGCTGCTGGAAACGTTTCCTGGGCTGGCCGTACTGGGCTAGCTGTTATTTCGGGGGGTGATCCGATGGATCCTTGCCGTCAATCAGCCGTCGCCCTGTCTTGCCTGATCCAGATCGGCGCGGGTGTCAATGTCTTGCGCCTCTGCGGCGGTCAGGGGGATCAGGGCAGTTTCGGGTAGCGCGCGAAGCGTCGCACGCGCGCCCTGATCGGCCTTGTCCGAAAGGGCGGTCTGCCAATCGGC
Organism: Phaeovulum sp.; assembly: GCF_047638075.1. Taxonomy (NCBI): domain Bacteria; kingdom Pseudomonadati; phylum Pseudomonadota; class Alphaproteobacteria; order Rhodobacterales; family Paracoccaceae; genus Phaeovulum; species Phaeovulum sp. The sequence continues at coordinate 69,689 of NZ_JBLJBV010000036.1, read as the reverse complement.
GGGCAGTAGCAGTGCGGGGGGCATGCGGGCACCTTCAAACTGACAGGCCCCGCTTTGCGCGCCGTCCAGCAGGCGCTGCAAGGTTGCAACCCGCAGCCCCGGCATGTCGCCAAGTGCGATTAGTAATCGTTGGGCGCCCAAGGTCTCGGCGTGGCGACAGGCCGCCCGGAAAGAAACCGACATCTCCTGTCCCGGTGCGATGCGCACCACGTCAAACGCGGCCGGCAGCGCGGCTGCTACGGATTCTGATGAGACGATCGCCGCGAGATGGTCGCACCCCGCCTGTGCCATCAGGGCCGCCGATGCCCCAACCAACACCCCCCCCCGCCAGGGGGCAAGGAGCTTGTCCTCGACCCCGAAACGGCGCGATGCCCCTGCCGCCAACAAGACGCCGAGTGTTTTCATGCCATTTCCCCCCCATAGAAAGCGCCGTTTCCACGCATCAGCTTTCAGTAAAGATTACCGCGCGGGCGCCACGCATGCATTTGGCCGGATCAATGCAAAGCCTGCTGAATCTTGGCTGCAAGGATCCTGCCGGCACGGTGCAGGCTGGCGGTGATCTGCGCGGCTGATTTGGTTTCCATGCGCGGCGTCAGCCCCGATATTCCGATGGCATATTTCACCTTGCCGTCCGAGTCCTGCACAGGCACTGCAAAACTCAGCACACCGGGATCCAGCTCACTGTCGCAGATTGCCACGCCCTGCGTCCGTACATTCTGCAGTTGTTGCAGGATTTTCTGCGGATCAGTTGTTGTGGCGTCGGTGTACTTTACCAAAGGCTGACCAAGAATCTGATGAATGAAATCCGGATCCTGATGCGCCAGGATGGCCTTGGCCGAGGCCGTGGCATGCATCGGCATCGCCCGACCGGGCTGCACATAGGCCCCTGCCGTATCGTCGGGCACGGCGGTTGCGATGGACTCGACGACCATTCCGTTCAACTGCGTCAGGTAGGCGGTTTCCGAAAACTCCCGCACCAATTCGTGTAGCTCGGGCTCTACCATGGCAATCACCGAAGGGGGCGCGACCGCGAGCATGCAGATACGCAGCATCCGTGCGCCAAGCACATAGCTTTTGCTGTTGAGCTGCCGGTCGACAAGCCCCACTTCGCATAGCGCGTTGACAAGCCGATGCGCGCTGCTTGCCTGAATTCCGACAGCCTGCGCGATTTCCGTCAGGGTGATTCCCTTGGGGCAGGAAACCAGCACCTCCAGGATGCGCGCGTAACGGGCGAGCGGTGTTGATGTCTGTGTCATTGGGACCTGCGCTTCCGATATACGGAATTGATATACCAAAGATCCAAATTCGACAAACCTTTATTACCTCAAGCAATCTTGTGCCTGTTGTCGGGGGGATTTTGACCATAACGCCCGAATATTACGCGTTATTCGCATTATTGACTGTTTCAATAGGTTTTATGGGTGAGCCTGGATTGGGGGCGGCCGCCGCATATTCTTAAAATTTCTCTTGACGGAACATAATATCTCCAGCAAAGTTTCTATAACCGAAACAAAATTTCGATTAACGGAAAAATGAACAAAGCCATCCACCCCTTACTTTTTCGCAACCGCTACGTTGGGCCGTATCGCCCTGCTGATGCGACGGTGCATGGCGGTGTGGAGCGCGTCACGCATCCGGCCCGGGCCGGGTAGCAAATCACGCCGAAAGCGGCGGCAGCGATGCGCCCGAAATATAGCAAATCCACGAAATCAACACGGATCAGAGGAGAGACCAAATGAAACTAGCTGGAATGAAGGCCATCGTTACCGGTGCTGCCAAAGGTATGGGGGCCGACATCACCACGACGCTGGCGCGTGAGGGTGCCGATCTGGTGCTGACCGCGCGTGATACCGCAGCGCTGGAAGAAGTGGCTGAAAAGGTCCGTGCCATGGGCCGCAAGGCCCATGTGGTTGCCTGCGATGTGATCGAGGAGGATCAAGTCGCCGCGATGGTCGCAAAGGCGCTTGAGGTCTTTGATGGCCGTATCGACATTCTGGTTAACGTCGCGGGTGTGACCGGCCCGATCGAAACGCCGGTGCAAGACATCAAGGTTGATGATTTTGACTACGTCATCATCGCCAATGAACGCGGCACCTTTTTGCCCATCAAGCACGTCGTGCCGACCATGATTGCCCAGAAATCGGGCAAGATTGTCAATATCAGCGGCACCTCTGGCCTGCGCGGCTATCCGATGCGGACGTCCTACAGCGCCTCGAAATGGGCGGTACGCGGCATCACCCGGACCGTCGCGCTGGAGCTTGGGCCCCACAACATCAACGTCAACGCCGTTTGCCCGGGCATCGTCGAGACACCGCGGATGATGAAACTTTGTGCCGGCAAGGCCAAGGTGCGCGGCTGGACCGTTGAGCAGGTCTACGAAGAGTATGTGCAGGACATGGCGCTGAAGCGGGTTACCACGGGCCAGGATATCGCCAATACGGTGCTGTTCCTGACCACCGATGACGCGCGCCAGATCACTGGTCAGCATATCGCAGTTGACGGCGGCTGGGACGTCTAATCATGGCACGCGGCATGATCACCAAAGTGGCAGGCTTGACGGTCCCGCAGGACCTTTCAAGGCGGGTGCACTGCGTTGATCATGCCGCGGCGACTACAGCCCCCGGTCGCGCCTTGTCCGTTATTTGGCGCGATGCCTTGCCTGTTGGGCGTGGCCGGATCCTGACCCATATCGTGGCGCGACGGCGCCGCGATGCTGCGTTCCTGGCCGCAAGCAAAACCCCCGACAGCGAAAAATCGCAGGCGGTTGGGGCGAGGGTTGCGGCCCGTTTCAAACGTCATGCCGGCATTACCGACAAGCTGCGGGGCGACAGCATCCACATGGGCAAGGGGCCGATACCCATTATCCCTCATGAGGCGGTTGGCGGTGCTGCCTGGATCATCCCTTGGACCCCTTCGCAGGTAACTGTTCTGCGCGGTGCCATCAGGCGGCCCCGAACAAACCTCGCGGCTGTAGCCGGTCATTACAAAGTAAAGTGCATTACCGCACGCATCTGAACACAAACGAAGGACGAAACCATGTACGGCGAATTCGATCTGAGTATTCCTGAGACATTGCAGGAAGCCGTTGCAGCGCTGAGTTCGTCTGGAAAGCGTGCGGTGCCGCTTTCTGGTGGAACAAACGTGCTTCTTGATATCCGCTCGCAAAAACTCGCCCCCGATCTTCTTGTCGGGTTGGGGAGTGTCGCGGGCCTTCGCGGCATTTCGGTTGGTGACGGTCGGATGACCCTTGGCGGGCAAACGACAATCAGCGACCTGCTTGCCTCGGCTGAAATCGCGGACAAGGCGCCAGCGTTGCTGCAAGCGGCACGGGTTTTCGCGGGTCAGATGGTCCGCAACGCGGCAACGGTCGCGGGCAATATCGCGTGCGGTTCACCCGCAGCCGACCTGGTGCCGCCGCTGCTTTCGCTGGATGCCGAAGTTGATCTGACGGGCAAGGATGGCACGCGGCGCGTCGCGCTGGCGGATTTCTATACCGGCTACAAAACCGATCAGCGCAAGCCCGATGAGCTGATTACAGCCGTTTCCTGGCCAGAGCCAGCGGCAGGTACTTTCGGCAGCTTTTACAAATTGGCCCGGCGTCACGGTGACGCCATCACGGTGAATGGCGTCGCGGTCAGCATTACCCTTCAGGACGGTCGCTGCACCCGCGCGCGCATTGCGCTGGGGTCTGTTGGGCCGGTTCCGATGCGTGCGCGCAAGGCCGAAGCCCTTTTGGAAGGCCAGGCGCTGACGCAAGACAAGATTGCCGCCGCAGCCTCGGCCGCTGCTGCGGAATGCAGCCCCATTGATGACGTCCGTGCCACCGGCGCGTACCGGCGCCAGATGGTCGGCGTTCTGGTGGCACGGCTGGTCAACATGGCCATTCAGCCAAAAGATCAGGAGAATTGAAGATGAGCACGAATAAAGAAGTTACGCTTCGGATCAATGGCAAGGATGAGGCGGCCAACATCCCGCCCCACCGCACGCTTTTGGAAGCATTGCGCGGGCTTGGCCATGCCGATGTCAAATGCGGCTGCGAAAAGGGCGACTGTGGAGCCTGCGCCGTTCTGATCGACGGTGAGGCGGTCGATAGCTGTCTGACGCTTGCCCACACTGTTGCGGGCCGCGAGATCACAACCTTGCACGGGCTTGGCACCGCCGATAACCCGCACCCGCTGCAACAAAGCTTTTCAGAGCTGGGTGCGTCGCAATGCGGGTTCTGCACGCCCGGGATGATCATCGCCTCCGAGTCGCTGCTGCGCAAAAACCCCAATCCGAGCGACGAAGACCTGCGCATCGCCCTGAGTGGCAATCTGTGCCGCTGCACGGGCTATGTGAAAATCTTTGAGGCCGTCAATGCCGCAGCCGCAGTCATGCGCAATACGGGAGAAAAGCAATGACCGCTTTTGACAAAAATGCGAACCAACCGAACCTTGCCTACACCCAAATCGGCAAACCCCTGACGCGCACGGATTCGCCTGGTAAAGTGGCAGGCAAAACGCCCTATGCCGGCGATTATGTGTTGCCCGGCATGCTGCACGCCAAAGTGGTGCGTGCCGATATCGCCAGCGCCCGGCTGGTCAAGCTTGACGTATCCCGGGCGCGGGCTTTGCCGGGTGTTGTGTGCGTGTTGACCGCCGAAGACATGCCCGAGCGGACCATCGCAACCGACATCCCCGGCCAAACCGGCCGCGCCCGGCTGAAAACCGATCAGCAAATCCTGGTCAAGGAAAGGGTCCGCTATTATGGCGAGCCGTTGGCGCTGATTGCTGCGGAAACCGCAGATATCGCGGAACAGGCCCGACGCCTGGTCAGCGTCACGCTAGAGCCGATCCCGGGCGTCTATGACCCAGATGAGGCGATGAAGCCCGGCGCACCCTTGGTGCAAGGCACCGATAACATCGTGGCCACCCACAAAATCCGCAAAGGCGATGTCGACGCAGGTTTTGCAGAGGCAGACGTGATCGTCGAGAATACCTTCCGCACACCTTTTCAGGAACATGCCTTTCTGGAGCCAGAGGTGGGCCTTTCCTGGATTGATGAGAACGACGTCATCACCATCCGCGTTTGCACCCAGGTGATTGAGCATTTTCGCGCGGTCGCAGATGCCATCGGTGTGCCGCACAACAAGGTGCGGGTCATGGGGGCCATGGTCGGCGGCGGCTTTGGCGGCAAAGAAGATGTTACCGTTGAAACCTATCTCGCCATCCTTGCGCAAAAGACGCTTCGGCCGGTGCGGTTGGAGTTCAGCCGCGAAGATTCTTTCGTTGGGCATGGCAAGCGTCACCCATTCCGGCTGAAATACCGGACCGGTGTCACCAAGGCCGGTAAGATCACGGCGCTTGATGTGCAAATTGTCGCAGATGCGGGCGCCTATGTTTATCTTAGCCCCTATGTGCTGCTTTACGGCGCGGTCAATGCACCGGGGCCTTACCGTATCGACAACCTCAACGTCTTTGCCCAGGCGGTGGCCACGAACAACATGTTCACCTCGGCCTTCCGCGGTTTTGGCGGTATTCAGGCGGCTGCCGCCTATGAACAGCAGATGGATGAGGTCGCCAAGGCGATTGGCATGGACCGGATTGAGTTTCGCCGCCAGAACTACCTGCAAACCGGCGATCCGATTTCGACCGGCTTTGTGCCTCCAAGCGCGATCTGGACCGAGAAATGCGCCGATCTTGCCTGGCAGGCACTGGGCGAGCCAACCGCGTCGAAAGGCCCGATCAAGATTGGTCGGGGTGTTGCGGCCTATCAGCAAAGCTATGGCCGGCTGACCTTTTTGCACGATACGTCTGAATGCTGGGTTGGCATCGAGATGGACGGCTCGGTTACGGTGCGCTCTGGCGTTACTGATATCGGCGCTGGTCAGACCTCGTCGCTGGCGCAGATCGCCGCTGAGATCCTTGGTGTGACGCTACCAGATGTAACGGTCTACAACTCGGACTCTCAGGTCACGCCGCTGGCGGGCACGACGACAGCTTCGCGGGCGCTTTATATGACCGGTAATGCCGCACGGCTGGCGGCCGAAGGCGTGCGTGAACGCCTGGTGGGCGTGGCCGCAGAGCTTCTTGAGGTGGACCCGGCGCAAATCAGGCTAGAGTTCAACCGGGCTTTCGTTGCCGATAACGCTGACCGCGGCATGAGCATCGCTGATCTGGTCAAGATCTGCGGCACGCGCGGCGTCCACCGTTCAGAGCTTGCGATTTTCCGGGCGCCCTTCACCGACGTTCTGGACCCGGAAACGGGGCAGGGGCAGGCGCATCCTGACTATACCTATGGTGCCATGGCGATGGAGGTTGCCGTTGACACCGAAACCGGCGAGGTGCGGATCCTGAAATGTATTGCGGCCCATGATGTGGGGCAATGTATCAACCGTGCCGCTGTTGACGGCCAGATCCATGGCGGGATCCAGAATGGGCTGGGCTACGCGCTGACCGAAGAGATGATCTACAAGGAAGGCAAACTGGTGACGCCATCCTTTAGCGAATATCTGATGCTGACAGCGATGGATATGCCGCCGATTGAGACGATCATCCTTGAATCGCACAGCGGCATTGGGCCCTTCGGTGCCAAAGGTATTGGAGAGCCGGGGATGACACCGGCCGCCCCGGCCGTCGCCAATGCGATCGCGGACGCCATCGGGACCAGGGTTTTCGAAATGCCGATCACCCCCGAACGGATCGTTCGTGCCCTGAACGCAGCCAACGCATAGCTTTTTGCCATGGCTATCGCCCGCAGATGACAAGGAAAGGGGGTACTGGTGAGAATCGGATTTTTGATTGGATCCAGCCCCCTGACTGTAATCTGGGCCAGTGACCCTGAGGGAAAATTTCAGGCTTGGTCCTCGGGCACTATTGAACAGCGCGGGGGAGGGTGTCTTGCCCCCCCCGCTTCGGACGGCGCGAAACGTCAGGACGTGCGCCAGCGTCGATAGCGTCGTGTGAATGAATGATGGAAATGGCAGCCTTGCGACTGTCTTTTCAACCGGGAAGTTCGTGATGAATAAGATGCGCCTTGCCCAAGGACTGTATTCAGATCCGATTGATGCCTTGCTTGCACAGGAAGGTGATGCGGTGCTGGCCGTGATTGTTGCGGTCGAAGGCCCGTCCTACCGCCCACTTGGCGCTGTGATGACAATCTTGAAGGACAAGCAGCGTATCGGCACCCTGTCTTCGGGGTGCATCGAAGAGGATATAGCGCTGCATGCCATGGCGGCCCTTGAGGCCGGACATCCGACAAAAGTACGATATGGCCGTGGTTCACCCTTTATGGATATCAAGCTGCCCTGTGGCGGCGGTCTTGAGATTTTGTTGTTGCCGCGCCCGGACCGTAAGGTTCTGGGCCGTCTGGCTGCGCAGCGCGCTGCCCGAGAACCGGCCACGCTTGTCATTGCGCCGCAAAGCGGTGCGTTGACGCTGCGCGATCAGGGTGAAACCGGGGTATGCGACACAATGTTCAATGTGCGCTTTCTGCCCGACATCCGGTTTCTCGTTTTCGGCAAAGGCCCCGAGGCGGGAACATTTGCCGCGCTGGTTCAATCTGCGGGATATCCCAACATTCTGCTGTCGCATGATCCCGAAACCCTGGAACATGGCACGCAGATGGGGTGCGACACATATCTTTTGCACACGCCCGAATTCCCCGCAGAGGTTGCGGTCGATCCGCGAACGGCAATCGTTCTTTTCTTTCATGATCACGATTGGGAACCACCGATCCTGGCGGGGGCGTTGTTGCACCCGGCTTTTTACATCGGTGCACAGGGTAGCCGTATGGCCAGAGATACCCGGATCCGCGATCTGAAGGCGATGGGCGTCAACGACGACGCCTTGGCGCAATTGCGGGGACCGATTGGATTGCTACCCTCATCCCGGGATGCGCGCACGCTGGCGATTTCTGTCTTGGCCGAGGTCCTGGCCGTGATGAATGCTGACACGGCGGCAGCGTGATGACAGCAGCGGCCCGGGCCTTCGGGTCAAAAGGGGAAGCCGATGAATAGTTGATCTGCTGACCAAAACCCGACGCGTTCAATTTGAGAAAATAGCTGAGCCCGCCACACGACCAATTCCCGCTGACACATGAAAGGTTCCTGTAAATGAACGTTCAAGATCACACCGCCATCGCAGAGCTGGCGCAAACCTATTTCGACGCCCTTTATGAGGGGGATGCCGCCAAGTTTGAGGCGATTTTCCATGCCGATGGCTACCTCCACAGCAACGGCGGTAATGCCTATGCCCACATGGACGTCCCCACCTATCTGAATGTCGTGCGCAACCGCGAGGCTCCGGCGGCCCGCGGTGAGGCCCGTGCGGATGAAGTGCTTGGCATTTCGTTTCTCTCGCCAACGCTTGCCATTCTCACCACGCGTGAGGTCTTTTTGCCAAAGCTGTTCACCGATGTTCTGGTGGTGGTGAAATTCGGTGACGATTGGAAAATCGTCTCGAAGGCCTGGGATTTCACGATGATTGATCAGAAATAAGGAGAAATGAAATGAACATCGAAAGTGAATTCAAGACCAGTTCAGAGGTTCTTGATGCCTATATCGCCCGTTCGTGGCGGTCCAATGCCGAACGCCAGCGCGCCAAGGGGGCAGAGTTCGTTATTGGCAAGCGTGACGGCGTCTACATGTGGGATCTTGAGGGCAAACATCATCTGATTGACTGCGGGATCGGTGGCGGCGTTCATTCGCTGGGGCATCGCCACCCTGCGGTTGTCGAGGCGCTGCGCAAGGCATTGGATGATGGTCGCGACACCGGGTTATGGTCTGTGCCCAACGTGCCCTATCTGCGGTTGCAAGATAAATTGGCCGAACTTTCGCCGTCACCCGAATTGACGCATAGCGTCATGACGCTGTGTTCGACTCTTTCGATCGATGTCGCGACGATGTTCGCATTCCGCTTTACGGGGCGGTCAAAAATTCTTGCCTATCGTCACGGGTATCACGGGCATTCCGGCTTTGCCGCGATGATCACCGGATCGGCCGACGAAGGGGTGATCGACCATTACAACCTGCCGGGCAGCAATACAAAATTCTTTGAAACTTATGGCGACCTTGACGAAATCGCTGAGAAGATGACGCCGGACATTGCTGCCATCGTCTTTGAGCCGATGGACTATGAGACGTTCAATTTTGCCTCACGCGAGTTTCTGGATGGTGTGACCCGTCTTTGCCGCGAGCGTGGAACGCTGTTCATCATTGATGAAACCCGCACCGGCATCAGCCGCACCGGCAAGCTATGGGCCAGCGAACATTATGATCTGCGTCCCGACATGCTTGTCACCGGAAAGGGGCTTTCGGGGGGGATCTACCCGGTCAGTGCGCTGCTGATGCGCGAAGCGATCTATGAAAAGTGCATGAACGAGCACAAGTTTTCCTATATTTCCAGTCTGGGCGGAAACGAGATCAGCTGCCTGGTCGCGCTGGCCGTGCTAGATGTGGCAAGCCAACCGGCGATGCTGGAACATGTCAATGAGGTGTCGGGTTATATGGCCTCGGCATTTGAGGCGGTCGGCAAGGATTATCCAGACATCATTGGCCCGGTCACGGCATTGGGTTGCGTGCATTCAGTTACGGTTCGCAATCGTGACCTGGCGCGCAAACTTTATGCCAACCTTTACCGGCACGGCGTTCTATGCCATTCGGTCAGTGAAATTGAGCCGCCATCGCTCAAGTTTTTCACCCCCATCGTCATCAAGAAAAGCGAATGTGATGAGATTGTTACCGCATTGCGCGGGGCGATCGGTGATCTGGAATAACGGGAACGGCTGGGCCATCCCCGCAGCCCGGCATAAATCTCATGCCGGGCCGCAGTTTCAGGATTGCACGGGATTTGTGTAGATCTGTCGCAAGACGTTCTGCCAAAAGACGCCGGGTGCAGTATTGCCCCCGGCGTTTTCGATCAGCGCGTAAATTTCTTGTGTTTCACGCGGGTTGGTTCAACCGAATCCGGGCCAAGGCGGCGGATCTTGTCTTCCTCATAGGCTTCGAAGTTGCCCTCGAACCATTCGACATGCGCGTCGCCCTCAAAGGCCAGAATATGCGTGCAGAGCCGGTCAAGGAAGAACCGGTCGTGGCTGATGATTACCGCGCAACCGGCAAAATCGTCGATCGCCGCTTCCAGCGCTTGCAGCGTTTCCACGTCAAGGTCGTTGGTCGGTTCGTCCAGCAGCAGCACGTTGCCGTTCGAGCGCAGAAGTTTCGCCATATGCACACGGTTGCGTTCACCGCCCGACAACAGCCCCACCTTCTTTTGCTGATCGCCACCCTTGAAGTTGAACGCCCCGCAATAGGCACGGCTGTTCATCTCAAAGTCGCCCAGATGGATTACCTCAAGCCCTTCGGAAACTTCTTCCCAGACCGTCTTGTTCGGGTCCAGCGCGTCACGCGACTGATCAACATAAGACATCTGCACCGTATCCCCGATGGTCACGGTGCCTTCGTCGGGCTGTTCCTGCCCGGTGATCATCTTGAACAGCGTCGATTTGCCGGCGCCGTTCGGACCGATCACGCCCACAATACCGCCGGGCGGGATGCTGAACGACAGGTTTTCGATCAACAGCTTGTCGCCCATGTGCTTTTTAAGGCCCTCAACCTCGATCACCTTGCCGCCCAGCCGTTCGCCGTTCGGAATGATGATCTGCGCCGACGATACCCTTTCGCGCACAGATTGATCGGCCAGATCGTTATATTTGCTGATCCGGGCTTTTTGCTTGGCCTGACGGGCCTTGGCCCCGGCGCGAATCCACTCCAGCTCTTTTTGCAGAACCTTCTGCTTGGCCTTGTCCTCGCGCGCTTCTTGCAGCATCCGCTTGGCCTTTTGCTCCAGCCAGGCGGAATAGTTGCCCTCGTAGGGAATGCCGCGGCCGCGGTCCAGTTCCAGAATCCAGCTGGTGATTTCATCCAGAAAGTAGCGGTCGTGGGTGACAATCAGGATCGTGCCTTCATAGGCCATCAGGTGCTGTTGCAGCCAGGCGATGGATTCCGCATCGAGGTGGTTGGTCGGTTCGTCCAACAGCAGCATATCGGGCGCTTCCAGCAGCAGTTTGCACAGCGCGACCCGGCGCCGCTCACCGCCCGAAAGGGTCTCTACATCGGCGTCGTCGGCGGGGCAGCGCAGGGCCTCCATCGCGACATCGACCTGACTATCCAGATCCCAAAGGTTCTTGGCGTCGATCACGTCCTGAAGCGCGGCCATCTCATCGGCCGTCTCATCGGAATAGTTCATCGCCAGTTCATTGTAGCGATCCAGAATCGCCTGCTTTTCCGCGACGCCCAGCATCACGTTGCCGCGCACATCAAGCGTCGGGTCCAACGCCGGCTCTTGTGGCAGGTAGCCAACCTTGGCGCCTTTTGCGGCCCAGGCTTCGCCCTGAAAATCCTTGTCCATCCCCGCCATGATCCGCAACAGCGTCGATTTACCCGACCCGTTGACGCCCACAACCCCGATCTTCACCCCCGGAAGAAAGTTCAGACGGATGTTTTCAAAGCACTTCTTACCCCCCGGATAGGTCTTGGAGACGCCATCCATGTGATAAACATACTGATACGAGGCCATGGTCATGCTCCTGCCGGGTGGGATTGTTGGTCGCTATGTAAGGGGTATGGCGGGTAAGTAAAAGGGGGGGGCAGCGCTCAGGCCAGTTGCCCCCAGAGGTCGTATTCGCCCGCCTCTTCCACCGTCACCGTGACAATATCGCCGGGGGCCAGCGCCGCGAACCCCTCGTCAATGAAAAGGTTGCCGTCAATTTCCGGCGCATCGGCCTTGGTGCGGCAGGTCGCGCCCTCATCATCGACGGTATCCACGATGACCTGCATCACCTGCCCGACCTTGGCGGCCAGCTTTGCCTCGGAAATCGCCTGCGCGCGCGCCATGAAACGGTCCCAGCGGTCCTGCTTAACCTCTTCGGGTACATGATCGGGCAGCGCGTTGCTGCGGGCGCCGGCGACGTTTTCATACTGAAAACAACCCACCCGGTCCAATTGCGCCTCATCAAGCCAATCCAGAAGCGTCTGGAACTCGGCTTCCGTTTCGCCCGGATACCCGACGATAAAGGTCGACCGCAGGGTGATGTCGGGGCATTGCGCGCGCCAGGCAGCAATCTCGTCCAGCGTTTTCGCCGCAGCCGCAGGCCGCGCCATCCGGCGCAGCACATCCGGGTGCGCATGCTGAAACGGAATGTCCAGATAGGGCAATATCCCCGAATCCGGGTCCGCCATCAGCGGGATCAGGTCGCGCACATGCGGGTAGGGGTAGACGTAATGCAGCCGCACCCAGGCACCCAGCTGGCCCATTTCGCGCGCAAGATCAGTGATATGGCTGCGCACCTCGCCCCCTTTCCAGGGGTTAAGGTCATGCTTGCGGTCCAGCCCATAGGCGCTGGTATCCTGCGAGATTACCAAAAGCTCGCGCACCCCCGCCTCGACCAGCTTTTCCGCCTCGCGCAGCACTGCATGGGCTGGCCGGCTGACCAGACGGCCGCGCATATCGGGGATGATGCAGAACTTGCACGCGTGGTTGCACCCTTCCGAGATTTTCACATAGCTGTAATGGCGTGGCGTCAGGCTGACCCCAGTGGCGGGCAGCAAATCCACGAACGGGTCGGGCGAGGGCGGCACCGCCCCATGAACGGCATCCAGAACCTGCTCATACTGATGCGGCCCGGTCACCGCCAGCACCGACGGATGAACCCCGGTAATATACTCCGGCTCGGCGCCCAGACAGCCGGTCACGATCACCCGCCCGTTTTCGGCCAATGCCTCGCCAATCGCCTCAAGGCTTTCCGCCTTGGCGCTGTCCAGAAACCCGCAGGTGTTGACGATGACCGCATCCGCGCCCGCATAATCGGGGCTGATCGCATAGCCCTCGGCCCGTAGGCGGGTCAATATCCGCTCCGAATCGACCAAGGCCTTCGGGCAGCCCAGGCTGACCATCCCGATTGTCGGCTGCCCATCGCGCCGCACACCGTCAAACTGCGGTTTCGGCGCCAGATCGGGGCGCAGGTTCGGGGGGTTCTGGCTCATCTTTGCCTTTCGAATTGAAAAGCGGGCCCAAAGGCGCCGCTTTCGTCGTGGTTGAAATATGCTGCGGGTCCGGGGGGGGTGCCCTGACCTCGCCCTCAGCGCCGGCGGTCGCGCCTTGCGCTCATCGGCTGGAAGGCCACGCTGACATGCGCCTCGCAATAGGGTTTGCCGGGCTGGCTGGGCAGGCCGCAAAACCAGAACTGTTCGGTCGCCGGGTCACCGATCGGCCATTTGCAGGTCCGCTCGGTCAGCTCCATCAGGCTGATCTTCATCGCCTTTTTCTCAACCTCGCGCACCGAGGCGAGCGTCTCGGGGCTGATTTCATTGGCCGAAGGCTGCGGCGGTAGCGGCTGGCCTGCGGGAATGATCTGCTTGCGCATCGGCACCACGACCGGGGTCGGCGCAGGCTCGGGGCGCGCGGCCTGGGGCACAGGTTTTGGCTCAGGCTTGGGCGTGGCCGCAGCCGCAGGGCGCGCCGTCGGCGCCTCGGGGGTGGCAGCCTCTTGCGGCGGTTCGGCCTGCGCGCGCACCGGTTTGGGTGCGGGCGCGGGGGTTGGCGTGGGTTCCGCCGCGCCGCTCACGCGGTTCGACAGGCCAAGGCGATGCACCTTGCCAATCACCGCATTGCGGGTGACACCGCCCAATTCCTTGGCGATCTGGCTGGCCGATTGGCCCTCCGCCCACATCTTTTTCAACGTCTCGACGCGTTCATCGGTCCAGGACATGATAGCCTTTCCGCATTTCGCCCCGGCATCGATCCGGGGTGAGGGGGTAATTTCGCTTGCCCCCTATTTTATTCGGGACGTGCCGAGATACAAGGACAGAGGGCCGAAATCAAGTCCAAGCCACACGGAAGGGCATCTAAATGAGCAATACCACGCATCACCAAACCGTGCGTCAAATGGGTGTGCGGCGCTTTGGCCGAATTAATTGGCTGGGCCTTGGCATGTTGTCGGCGCGCGAAATACGCCGCTTTCTTTCGGTCTGGCAGCAAACGGTTCTGGCGCCCCTGGCCACGGCGGCACTGTTTGTGACGGTATTCGCGCTTGCCTTCGGCAAAGGCCGTGCCGATGTGATGGGCCTGCCGTATCTCGCCTTTCTCGCCCCCGGCATCCTGATGATGTCGGTGATCCAGAACGCCTTTGCCAACACCTCGTCATCCATTGTTATCGCCAAAGTGCAGGGCAATATCGTCGATACGCTGATGCCGCCCCTCTCGGCGGCGGAACTGGTCATCGGCTATCTGGCAGGCTCGGTTGCGCGCGCGCTGATGGTGGCGGTTGCAATCGGGGCGGGCATGGCGCTGGTGCTGGGGCAGGGGCCCGCGCACCCGCTCTGGGCGCTGACATTCGTTCTTTTGGGCGCGTCCCTGCTGGGCGGTCTGGGCATATTGGCGGGGATCTGGGCCAACAAATTCGACCAGATGGCCATGATCACAAATTTCATTGTCACGCCGTTGTCTTTTCTGTCGGGCACCTTCTACTCTGTCGAGGTGCTCCCCCCGACCTTTCGGACCATCACCTACTGGAATCCAATCTTCTACCTGATCGACGGCGCGCGCTACGGGCTTGTCGGCGCATCCGATGCCTCGCCGTGGCAAGGGTTTGCCGTCACGATCTCCATCCTGGCGTTGGTTCTTTTGATGTGCTGGCGGCTGCTGAAATCCGGCGCCCGGATGAAACCCTGACCGATCCGGCCACCAGGCTTTTTTTTGGCCTAAATACTCATCAAAGATAGCCGCTCTTGGCCGGCTCAGGCACCTCGCACCCCCGGTGCACCCCGATCTTGCGTTAAAATATCAAAATCGTGCCACATCGCGCCGCAAATCGTTGACAGCCCTACCGGGCTTGTTGCACCCATTGGCCTTGCTTGCCGGAGTCCTTGCAATGATTGCTTCTGTTTTGCCGACCTACAACCGCGCCCCCCTGACCTTCATCCGGGGCCATGGCTCCTGGCTTGAGACCGAGGATGGCACTCGCTACCTTGACCTTGGCGCCGGCATTGCGGTGAATTCGCTGGGCCACGCCAACCCCGATCTGGTTGCGGCGCTGACGGAACAGGCGGGCAAGCTGTGGCATGTTTCGAACCTCTATCACATCGCGCAACAGGAAAAGCTGGCCGATCTGCTGGTTGAACACACCTTTGCCGACAGCGTGTTTTTTACCAATTCCGGCACTGAGGCCGCTGAACTTGCGGTCAAGATGGCCCGCAAATACTGGTTTGACCAAGGCGACCCCGAGCGCGTGGAAATCATTACCTTCGAAGGTGCGTTCCACGGCCGCTCTTCTGCCGCCATTGCCGCGGCCGGGTCTGAAAAAATGACCAAGGGTTTTGGCCCCCTGCTGCCCGGCTTTACCCATTTGAAATGGGGCGACCTCGAGGCTCTGCGCACCGCCCTGACCAACCGCACCGCCGCCGTCTGGGTCGAACCGGTGCAGGGCGAGGGCGGCATTCGCGCGCTGCCCGATCAATGCCTGAAAGGGTTGCGCGCGCTTTGCGATGAAACCGGCGCGCTCTTGATCCTTGATGAGGTCCAATGCGGCATGGGCCGCACGGGCCGGCTGTTTGCGCATGAATGGGCCGGGATCGCGCCCGATATCATGATGGTCGCCAAAGGTATCGGCGGCGGCTTTCCGTTGGGCGCGGTGCTGGCCACTGAACGCGTGGCGGCCTGCATGACCGTGGGCAGCCACGGCTCCACCTATGGCGGCAACCCCTTGGCTTGCGCCGTTGGGACGCGGGTGATGGAGATTGTCACCGACCCCGCCTTTCTGGCCGAGGTCAGCCGCAAATCCGCGCTGATGCGGCAAAAGCTGGAAGGTCTGGTCGCCGCACACCCCGACGTGTTCGAAGCCGTCCGGGGCATGGGCCTGATGCTGGGCCTCAAATGCAAATGCGCCCCCGTTGATATGGTCAACGCTGCCTATACCCAGCACCTTCTGACCGTGCCTGCCGCTGACAATGTGCTGCGGCTTCTGCCCGCACTGACCATTTCCGATGCTGAAATATCCGATGCCATCGCCCGGCTAGACCGTGCCGCAACCGACCTTGCCCGCAATGTTGCGTGACCAAAGGATCATGCCTCCGGCGCGGGCTTTCGGTAAGGATTGCGCGGTGCGCACCTGCCGACGATCAGGCCTTGCCCAATGCCATGCCAGCACCCATGCGCGCCATATACCAGCGCTGGTGATGTAACGCGCTTTGCCTGATCTTGTTGATGATGTTCACATATTTTCGGGTGAAGGGGGCGTGATCGTCCCCTTGCTCTGCCCTTACCGAAGGCCTGACAGATGAAACACTTTCTTGATATTCATACCACCGCCCCTGCTGACCTGCGCACCATGATCAATCAGGCCCGCGCGATGAAAGATGCGCGCAACGGCCAGCCCAAAGGCACCCCCGATGCCGATCAGCCGCTTGCGGATCGTATGGTTGCGCTGATCTTTGAAAAACCCTCGACCCGGACCCGCGTCTCGTTTGATGTGGGCGTGCGGCAGATGGGGGGGCAGACGATGGTGCTGTCGGGCAAGGAGATGCAACTGGGTCACGGCGAAACCATTGCCGATACCGCGCGTGTTCTGTCGCGCTATGTTGACCTGATCATGATCCGCACGTTTGAAGAGGCTACCTTGCAAGAGATGGCCGAGCA
Source organism: Phaeovulum sp. (assembly GCF_047638075.1). Taxonomy (NCBI): domain Bacteria; kingdom Pseudomonadati; phylum Pseudomonadota; class Alphaproteobacteria; order Rhodobacterales; family Paracoccaceae; genus Phaeovulum; species Phaeovulum sp. Next base: position 53,022 of record NZ_JBLJBV010000036.1, on the reverse strand, counting down.
CGCCTCTGTGCCGGTCATCAATGGGCTGACGAACCGTACCCACCCCTGCCAGATCATGGCCGATGTGATGACCTACGAAGAGCACCGCGGCCCGATCAGGGGTAAAAAGGTGGTCTGGTCGGGTGATGGCAACAACGTTTGTGCCAGCTTTCTGCATGCCGCCGGGCAATTCGGTTTTGATTTGACATTCACCGGGCCAAAAGCGCTGGACCCCGAGCCCGAGTGGCTTGATTTCGCGCGCTCGAAAGGGGTCAATGCGGTGATCGAACGTGACCCTGCCCGCGCGGTCGAGGGTGCCGATCTTGTGGTTACCGATACTTGGGTCTCGATGCATGATCCTGAGTCAGCCAAGGAACGGCGCCACAACCAATTGCGTGGCTATCAGGTCAATGAGGCGCTGATGGCCAAGGCAAAACCGGATGCCCTGTTCATGCATTGCCTGCCCGCGCACCGCAATGACGAAGCCACAAGCGCGGTTATGGATGGTCCGCATTCTGTCATTTTCGATGAGGCCGAAAACCGCCTGCACGCACAAAAGGCAATCATGCGCTGGTGCCTGGGGCGGTAAACCCGACCCTGTGCCAAGGGGCGTTTCGACATCTCATGATCGGGACGGCATTGCCAAGAAAACAGCTTTGGCAATTCTGGCGGAGGACAGTCTGGTTCATACCGGCGTGCCAGGCTTGCCACTACAGGACAGTCGGGCGCTCTGCCGTGCGTCGCGTTTTTGGCGCATGTGCTGAGCAGGGCGGTTTCCAGACGCCCTGCCGGTCTGCGGCATCATGACGATAGGGCGATATATCTGCCCGGTGATATTTCGCCCATTCCTCAGATGGGGCCATATCACCAGATCATTCAAGCGGAGATTCAGGCCGCAGTCGGGCTTTTGATAACAGCGACCTGGTTGCGGCCTTCGGCCTTGGCTTGCAGCAGGGCGCTATCGGCCTGTTGCAACAGGCTGTCCACCTCGGGCGTGCCGTCGGTGATACGGCTTATGGCCAGCCCGATCGACATGGTGACCCAAATATTGCCGCGGCCGGCTGGTAATTGCACCGGATGTTCGTTGACGGCCCGACAAAGACGTTCAGCTGCGATACGGGCGGCCGCTATTGTGGTTTCGGGCATGACGACAAGAAACTCCTCACCCCCGATACGGGCGACAAGGTCCATTTCACGAAGGTTATGGGTCAGACGGGCGGCCACCTCGATCAACACCGCATCGCCAGCCGCGTGCCCCCAGGTGTCATTGACCGTTTTGAATAGATCCAGATCCAGCGCCATGACGGCAAATTGCCGCCCCGTACTGCGTGCCTTATCGGCAATCCGCGCAAGATGGGGAAGCGCATAACGGCGATTGTAGAGGCCGGTAAGCGGGTCAGTCGCTGCCAGCCGCAAGCCATCGGCCACGCTGGCGCGCTGCCGATCGCGGGTGCGTTTGCGCGCCAATTGACTGCGAAGCCGCAAGGCGGCCTCTTCGGCCTGCACCGGCATGCCCAGATCCGCTGCAATCAGGTCGCTGGCACCCAGATCCAGCGCCATCGCAGCAGTTTCACGCTGACCCTGAGGCAGTGCAATGCAGATAACGGCGTGGCGCGTACCGGGTCGCGAGCGTAGTTCGGACATCAGCCGCAAGCCATCGCCCGGATGATTGATGTCAGCGGCAATGATGAAAGCATCAGGACGGTGAAGGCCCGCGGTATCCGTTAGCGCCTCATCACGGGACATGCTGGCGAACTGATTGCGCGGCAATTGCCGCGACAGCGCCATTTTCCAAGCCATCGTCGCCTCGCGGTTGGCGGCGACAAGGGCAATTTGGGCCGGGGGGGCAAAGCCTTGGGGCGGTTCGGCAAAGCCCATATCGCGGCAGGTGGATTCGCGCGCGCGCAATTCGGCGTCGGTTTCACGCGCGCGCAGCAGGCTGCGCAGCCGCGCAAGCAAGATCAATTCATCCAGCGGCTTAGGCAGAAAATCATCCGCACCCGCCCGCAACGCCGCAAGCCGTGCAGACCCGGTGCCAATGGCCGCAATCATGATCACCGGAATGGATTGCGTCACGGGATCTGCCTTCAGGAGTGCGCAGACATCGACGCCGTCCATATCCGGCAGTTGCATGTCCAGCACGATCAGATCCGGCCGTTCGCGCAGCGCAACACGCAGCGCGGCTTCGCCGGTGCTGGCCTGAACCGTGTCATAGCGCGCGCCGGAAAGTTTCACTTTCAGCACGATACGATTCGTCGCCACATCGTCCACGATCAGGATTTTTCCTGCCACGGTACCACGCGCTCCCTTTACTGCCACAGCTCTCACCGTCATCCTGCCTTCTAAATGGTTAACAAACCCTTTCTGATGGAGAGTCCGGATAATGATGCGGCAAGATATTGCGCAAACGGTAGCATTGCAGGCCTTGGGGTGGATGGCAGCGGATGATGAGGTGTTCGGCGCATTTTTGGGGGCTAGCGGCGCCACTGTGGCCGAGGTGCGCGCCCGTGCGGCGGACCCGGAGTTTCTGGCATCGGTGCTGGACTTTTTGTTGCTGCGCGATGATTGGGTGCTGGGATTTGCCGAAAGTGCCGCGATGGCCCCCGATCAACCCATGAGGGCACGCATGGCATTGGGCGGCGGGGATATGGCGAACTGGACCTGAGGCGCGTTGCGACAGCCCGCCCCATAACCCCGCATATTTACCCTAAGGAAAAATCATGCCCCCGATAAAGGGAATTTTGTTCGACAAGGACGGCACACTGTTCGACTTTACCGCAACATGGGGTAATTGGGCGCATGATGTGCTGATGGAATTGGCCGAGGGCCGGGTGGAGGGCGCTGTCCGGCTTGGGGCCGCTATCGGCTATGTTTTTCCGCAATCGGGCCAGCCGGGGTTCTTTCTTCCCCATAGCCCTGTCATCGCAAGCACGTCTGAGGTGATCGCGGCATATCTTTTGCCCTATTTGCGCGGATGGACGGCTGATCGTCTGATTGGTTGGATGAATATTCGTGCAGAAGATGTACCGTTGGTTCAGGCGGTGCCGCTACGGCCGCTACTGGCGGGGTTGCGGGCGCAGGGGGTGCGTCTGGGGTTGGCCACCAACGATTCCGAAACGCCGGCGCGCAGGCATTTAGCGCAGGCGGGGGTCGCTGATCTGTTCGATTTTGTTGCCGGATATGACAGCGGGCACGGCGCAAAACCAGAACCCGGGCAATTGCTGGCCTTTGCGAAAGCAATGGATATTTCCCCTGCGGCTGTGGCGATGGTTGGCGACAGCCGCCATGATTTGGCGGCGGGTCACGCTGCGGGAATGGTGGCGTTGGGGGTGCTGACCGGCCCCGCCACTGCCGAAGATCTGACGCCGTTTGCTGATTTTATCTTGCCCGATATCGGGACACTCCCAGAGTGGTTGGCAGCGCAAAACCGCTGACTGCGCGTTCTCGGGCACTATATTAGGTGGGCCCCTTGGCGAGGGCATGGCGCCTTAACAGGGCCCGGATCGCGCCTGCATTGTCCTTCGCAGCTATTGGCAGTTTCTTAACTGACAGGGTCTAGGGTGAAGGTTGTCTTTGAGGGTGGCTTAAATGCACGGTCTTATAAACCGTTCGATCCAGTGTTTTCTGCGCGAAACCTACGGCACGGCATTGTGGGCCGATGTTGCCGCGACCGCCGAGCTGGGAACAGACGGGTTTGAGGCGATGTTGCACTATGATGATGCCGTGACCGAAGCTGTTCTGGCAGCAGCCGCCAGCAGGTTGGATAAGGCGCGCGTGGCGCTGCTGGAAGATCTGGGGTCGTTTCTGGTTACCCATGAACCCCTGCGCCGTTTGCTGCGCTTTGGTGGGATTGACTACGCTGATTTTCTGATGTCGCTGGATGAATTACAGGGCAGGGGGCTGTTGGCGTTGCCGGATCTTGATCTGCCCGCCCTAACCTTGTGGGTCCATTCGGGCGGCCGTTTCACTTTGACGATAAGGGGTAATCTGAAGGGTTGGGGCGCCATCGCCACGGGCCTGCTACGGGCGGTGGCGGATGATTACGGCGCGTTGGCCACGATCGAGCCTTTGCCTGATGTGCAGGGACAGGAACGATTGTCGATCGAACTTCATGAAGGGCGCTTTGCCGAAGGGCGAAGGTTTGAGTTGGCACAACCAGAGAGGAGGGCAGAGTGAAAATGCTGCCAACCCAAAGCGGTATAATGATGTCGGCAACGGCAATCGGGCAACTGATGCCGTTGTGCCTGTGGGTAAGCGGTGAGGGGGATATTCGCGCCGCAGGTCCGACGATGACCAAACTGATGGGCATGGCCGACCCAGTGGGCCAAAAATTTACCGAGCACTTTGAATTGCGCAGCACTTGGCAGATGCGGGTCGGGCAAGTGCAGGCAGTTCAAGACATGGTGGGGCGGCGATTGAACTTGGCTTTGCAACGCGATGCGGCAACGCTGTTGCGCGGCATTGGAGTCCCTGCTGAGTCGGGGGGGGTGTTCATGAACCTTTCCTTTGGCGTCGGCCTTGCCGAAGCCGTGCGAAAATATGAACTGACCAATGCCGATTTCGCAGCTAGCGATCTGGCGATGGAATTATTGTATCTGCAAGAGGCGAAAGCGGCGGTGATGGGGGAATGGCGCGCCCTGAATGAGCGGTTGCAAGTTGCACATCGTGCGGTTGAGGCGCAGGCGATGACCGATCCGTTGACCGGATTGGCCAACCGGCGGGCTTTTGACAGCGCCTTGCAGATGGCTATTGACCAGATCGCGCGTGACGGGCCCGAGTTCGCGCTTGCGCATCTGGATCTGGATCGCTTCAAGGCGGTCAATGACACGCTGGGGCATGCCGCGGGCGACCGCGTCCTGACGCTGGTTGCCAAGGTCTTATTGGATGAAACCCGGCGTGGGGATCTGGTGGCGCGTATCGGTGGTGATGAATTCGTGCTGATTTTGCGAGGCCCCAATTCGTCTGACAGGCTGGACGCGTTGGGCGAGCGTATCATCGCGAGGTTGGAGAATAGTTGCACCCTGGCCGATCGGCAAACCGGGGTTTCAGCCAGCATAGGGATGGTGATGTCGACTAGTTATGCAGCACCCGATCCGCAAACGATGCTGGCGGATGCGGATGCGGCGCTTTATGCCTCCAAGCGGCTTGGCAGGGCGCGCTGCACTATTGTGTATAAAACGCCAGCTCGGGTGAAAAACCGTGCGGCGTATCTGGATGAAAAAGGCCCTCCAGGCACGGTTCCGGCCGGGGCTGCGCCAACATTTCCCGCAACCGGAGAGCCATTGGCAAGGAGTTGATGGAGCGTATAAAATTTCCTCTCCCCAATGCCGGGGCGATCCGCTAGGGCTGGGCGGTATGAGACAGGGTTTTCCTATTGCGTTGCCGGGCATGACGATCGGTTTGTTGGGGGGGTCGTTCGACCCCGCCCATGAGGGACATGCGATGATCACCCGTGAGGCGCTAAAGCGCTTTGGGTTGGATCGGGTCTGGTGGTTGGTTAGCCCCGGTAATCCGTTGAAAGCCCACGGCCCCGCGCCTCTTAGAGAACGGATTGCCAGTGCCCGTGCGGTGATGACCGATCCGCGCGTTGTCATTACCGGGGTCGAGGCCGAACTGGGCACCCGCTACACTACGCAAACGTTGGAACGCCTGATCCGGCTTTACCCCGGCGTGCGGTTTGTCTGGTTGATGGGGGCGGACAATCTGGTGCAGTTTCACCGCTGGGACAGGTGGCAAAAGATCCTGCGGATGGTGCCGGTTGGTATTTTGGCGCGACCGGGGATGCGGATAGCGGCACGACGATCAAAAGCGGCAAGTATATTCGCAGGCGCGCGGCTATCTGCAGAACAGGCACCGCTATTACCCGGTCGACCGCCACCGGCGTGGTGTTTTGTGAATGTGCCGATGCTGGATCTGTCATCATCATCAATCCGGGCGCGGGGCGACTGGCGTGGTAAAGCTTGATCAAGGCGGGCGTGACGGGCTAAACGGGAATGATGTTGGCGGGGGCGGCATGAGATATTCCAGGCGTCTGATTTTGGGGTGGCTGATGGCCGGGGCGGCCGATCTGGCCCATGCGCAAGCGCCCGGTAGTTCGCCCCGTCCGCTGGCGCGGGTGAATCGGGCGGGCCCGGCCAAAGGGGCGATGACCAAGGGTGCATCGGTTTCAACCGCGTCAGCCGAGGATCTGATTGCCGCAGCCAAGCTGGGCGGAGAGGTGGCCTATCTGGTCGCAGATGCCGCGACGGGCCTTGTGTTGGAAGCGCGGGGCGGTGACCGGGCGATGCCCCCGGCAAGTACGGCCAAAACCATCACCTCGCTTTATGCGCTGGACCGCCTGGGGCCCGGTTACCGCTTTCGAACGCGGTTGATTGCGACGGGGCCAATTTCGAACGGTAAAATCCAGGGTGATCTGGTGTTGGCGGGGGGCGGCGATCCAACGCTTGGCACCGACCAATTGGCAGAGATGGCGGCGGCAGTGGCTGCGCGGGGCGTGACGGGTGTATCCGGCGGGTTTCTGGTCTGGGGCGGCGCGTTGCCCTATGCGCATGAGATTGCGTCTGATCAGCCTGTTCATGTGGGATATAACCCTGCCGTCTCGGGGATCATCCTCAATTATAACAGGGTGCATTTTGAGTGGCGCCGTGCGGGGGCTGGCTATCGGCTGGCGATGGATGCACGGGGCGCGCGATTTCAGCCGGCGGTTTACACCTCGGACGTCAGCCTGGCCAACCGGGATCGACCCGTGTTCAGCTATTCGGAAAAAGCGGGCAAGGAACACTGGACGGTCGCCAGCGCGGCCCTCGGCAAGGGCGGAAGCCGTTGGCTACCGGTGCGCCACCCTGAGCTTTATGCCGGCGATGTGTTTCAGACGCTGGCCCGTGCGCAGGGGATGGTGCTGCCCGCGCCAAAGGTGGTGGCCAATCTGCCCGGCGGCACGGTTTTGGTGGAAAAGACCAGCGATGATCTGCGCAGCGTTTTGCGCGACATGTTGCGGTATTCGACCAATATCACTGCTGAGGCTGTGGGGCAGACCGCGTCGGCGGCCGAGGGCACTGGTGGCGCGTCGGCACGTTCGATGAGTGAGTGGCTACGGACGCGCGCAGGTGCCAGTGGTGCACGGTTTGTTGACCATTCGGGGCTGGGTGCCGCGTCGCGGATATCGCCACGCGACATGGTAGGGGCGTTGGCTGGGCTGGGGAAGACGGCGGGGCTGCGCGGTATCTTGCGCCATATTGCCCTGCGTGACGCCAAGGGCAAAGAGGTGCGGAACCATCCGATCCGCGTGGATGCCAAGACGGGAACGCTGAATTTCGTGTCCACGCTGGCGGGCTATATGACGGCACCCGACGGCACAGAGTTGGTCTTTGCGATTTTCACGGGGGATGTGGCGCGCCGACAGGCTTTGGCGCGCGCCGAGGCGCCCGAGGGCACGGCGGCATGGGTTCGGCGCTCAAAGCGGCTGCAACAGCAACTGATTGAGCGCTGGGCGGCGATTTACGGGCACTGACGGACCGATTTAGAGCGTCAGGTGCCGTGCCCTTGCGCCCCGTTCAATCGCAGCGGCGTGAAGGCGGTCCACGTTCAATTCGTGCCGGATTTCCTCTAGCAGGCGAAGCTCGGTCTGGCGCAGGGTGCCATCGGCGGCGGCAACGTCGCAGGCCAGCGCATAGGCGGTTTCAAAAAGCCGCTCTGGCAGGCTGTCGCGGATCAGGCCGAAGAGGGCGTCAAGGCCGTCTTCCTCTTCCAGAAGGGCGTAGACGATGGCAGCGACGCCGCTGATCTGGTCGATGTCATAGGTGGCAAAGATCGGCATGTGGTTGACCATGCGTTCAATGGCGATCAACTCGACGGTGCGCACGGATTCATCAGACACCGAAACGGTGACCATAACGGCGACAAGCGCGTCTTGCGGCGAAAGAGAGGGCAGACTGTCGGTCACGGTGGCCATCCTGAAAATTGTGTTCGAGCGCAAATTATTGACGATCGCACGCTCATTCAATAGGTGGAACGCGATGGGCGCAAGAGGCGCCTGCTATGAGGTGTGATATGACGACGCTCCGCGATGCTGCGATGAACTCCAAAGCCTGGCCTTTTGAGGAAGCACGTCGCGTGTTGAAACGCTACGAAAAGGTGCCGCCGGAAAAGGGCTATGTGCTGTTTGAGACCGGCTATGGCCCCAGCGGGCTGCCCCATATCGGCACCTTTGGCGAGGTGGCACGCACCACAATGGTGCGCCGCGCGTTCGAGCTTATTTCCGATATCCCCACGAAACTGCTGTGTTTTTCGGATGATATGGACGGGATGCGCAAGGTTCCCGAAAATGTGCCGAACCAGGAAATGCTGCGCGATCATATGCAAAAGCCGCTGACCGCCGTGCCTGACCCGTTTGGCGAGCATGCCAGTTTTGGCGATCATAACAACGCGATGCTGCGGCGGTTTTTGGACACGTTCGGCTTTGACTATGAATTTGCCAGCGCGACGGAATACTACAAATCGGGCAAAATGGACGCGATCTTGCTGCGCGCTGCCGAACGCTATGACGATATCATGAAGATCATGCTGGCGTCGCTGCGCGAAGAGCGTCAGCAGACCTATAGCTGTTTTCTTCCTATCAGCCCAAAAACCGGCAAGGTGCTTTATGTGCCGCTGACCAATGTGGACGCAAAGGCCGGCACGATCAGCTATGTCGACGAGGATGGTGATGAAGTCACCGTTTCGGTCACGGGCGGCAATGTGAAGTTGCAGTGGAAGCCCGATTTTGGCGCACGCTGGGCGGCGCTGGGCGTTGATTTTGAGATGTACGGCAAGGACCATTCGACCAATACGCCGATCTATGACGGGATCTGCGAGGTTCTGGGCGGGCGCGCGCCCGAGCATTTCACCTACGAGCTGTTTTTGGACCAGAATGGCGAAAAGATTTCAAAGTCCAAGGGTAACGGGCTGTCGATTGATGAGTGGCTGACCTATGCATCGACTGAATCCCTTAGCTATTTCATGTACCTGAAGCCGAAAACCGCCAAGCGGATGTATTTCGATGTGATCCCGAAGGCGGTGGACGAATATCACCAGCAGCTACGGGCCTACCACGGGCAGGATGCGGCGGCGCAACTTAATAACCCGGTGTGGCATATCCACGGCGGGGACGTTCCGCAAAGCCATATGGTGGTGCCGTTTGCGATGCTGCTGAATCTGGCCTCGGTTTCGGGGGCGGTCGACAAGGCCGGGCTTTGGGGCTTTATCAAGCGGTATGCGCCCGACGCCAGCCCCGAGGCAAACCCGGATCTGGATCAGGCGGCAGAATTTGCGGTGCGCTATTTCCGGGACTTTGTCGCCCCGACGCGGGTGTTCCGTCTGCCAAGCGATCAAGAACGCGGCGCGCTCGCAGATCTGGCGGCACGGCTGAAAGGCTGGGATGGCGGGCTGGACGCAGAGGCATTGCAAACCATGGTATTCGCGGTTGGCAACGACCATCGGTTCGACCCGCTGCGCGCCTGGTTCACGGCGCTTTATGAGGTGCTGCTGGGGGCCAGCCAGGGGCCGCGGTTTGGCGGGTTCATAGCGCTTTACGGGGTTGAAGAAACGGTCTCGCTGATCGAGCGGGCATTGGCGGCGGAACTGATCAGCTGATCTGACGGAGGCGTGCGCCAGCCTGCCCGAAACCGGTGTGTAAACGCCGGGTCGGGCAGGCAGCGCGCGGTCCGGTTAAGACTGCTTTAGGATTGCCTGTTAGCAATCGTGAGGCCGGGGCATGGTGCGCCCGGCACCCCCAGCATGAGAAAACCCCTGTTGCGGTCTTTCGCCCGTGGCGCGTTTTCGCGCCTGCGAACCTGTGGTGGGGGGCTGGGTTGGCCGGAACACGCGAAGGGGAACCCGAGATGAACAAGGCGATTACCGATGGGCTGGTCTTGACGCCGCCCGCTTTTGAGTTTGGCCTGGATGCCTGGTCAAGTGAGGATGGCACGGCAGGATCGAACACCTACCAAGGGGCGGCGAATGCGGCACTGGTCACGGCGGATCAGGATTTTGGATCCTGCCTTGAGATGGTCAAGACCAGCAATACCCAAAAGCTGCGTGCCATGGCGGAAACACCGATCCTGCCGGGGTGTTATCTGCGGGTAACCGCGCGGCTCAAGGCGGTCAGCGGCAATCTGCCCTCAGTGGCAATTGCCGGCTATGCGGCGCAGGCCAATGGCAGCCATGTGAACGGGTTGGTCGAAGCGACGGCGGCAGTCGCGCTGACCAGCTACGGCAAAGTGGTGACGATCAGCGCGATCATTGGCACCGGTGCGCGCGGCGGGGTGGACATGGTTTGGGGGCGAAGCCCGGTTTACGGCCACTTTGGGCTGAATCTGACCGGCCCGAATGGTGGCGTCGTTCGCATTGATGATATCGAGATTGAAGATATCACCGATGCCTTCCTGCGCGATATGATGGACTGGGTCGATGTGCGCGATTTTGGCGCGGTGGGCGATGGTGTCACCGATGACAGGGCCGCGTTTGCGGCGGCCGATGATGCCGCTGCGGGGCGCTATATTCTGGTGTCGGCGGGTAGTTTTCTTATTGGCGCAAGCCTGACGATAGCGGCACCTATCCGGTTCGAGGGCAGTCTGGTGATGCCAACGGCGGCAAAGCTTTTGCTGCTGTCGAGCTATGATTTTCCGACCTATGCCGATGCGTTCGGGGATGAGATGGCGGGCTTCAAGAAGGCGCTTCAGGCGCTGTTTGCCTACACGGACCATAACACGCTGGATCTTAAGGGGCGCCGCGTGGAGGTAAGCGAACCCATTGATGTGCGCGCTTTGGCCCCGGATGTGGCCGCGTTTTCAAACCGACGGGTAATTGCCAACGGGCAGTTCAACGTGATCGGCGGGCCCGCGTGGGATACTGTCGTTGTCACGTCGCAGGCAAGCTATTCGACGGGGCAGCCGACGACGCTGACCGCGGTTGCCAATATCGCCAATATTGCGGTGGGCGCGCGGGTGTCGGGCACCGGTGTCGGGCGCGAGGTCTATGTGAAGGCGGTCAACGTCGGGGCGTCGAGCCTGACACTGTCGCAGCCGCTTTATGGGGGGGCGGGAACGCGGACGTTTACCTTTACCCGCTATAAATACATTCTGGATTTTTCGGGGATGGCGCAACTGGACCGTTTTCATATCGAGAACGTCGAGTTTCTGTGCAACCACACGGCAAGCTGCATCATGCTGGCGCCGGAAGGGCAGATGTTTCAACTACGCGACAGCTATGTCACGCATCCCAAGGATCGGGCGATCACGTCGATAGGGTGGGGCTGTCAAGATCTTTCGATTGATGGATGCCAGTTCCTGTCAAGTGAAATGCAGGTGCCTGCGCAAGACCGCACCAGCATCGCGCTGAACGTCAACGCCAATGATGTAAAGATCCGCACGAATCGGTTTGTACGATTCGGCCACACCATGGTCATGGGCGGTTCGGGGCATCTGATTGTGGGAAACCATTGGTTTCAGGGGGATGATGAAAACAACGGGGTGCGGGTTGCGGGGCTGGTGTTGGCACAGACCAATGTACAATCGGCTGTTACCGGCAACTATATCGACAATTCGGTGATTGAGTGGACCAACGAATATGCACCCAGTCCCGATTATAACAACGAATACTCTTTTGGCGGGCTGACTGTTACCGGTAATACGTTCATCAGCCTGAATTCGGCGCCATGGTTTGCATGGTTCTCGGTCAAGCCTTATGGCGCGGGGCACTTCATCCACGGGCTGAATGTTTCGTGTAACGTGTTCAAGGCCGTAAACGGTGTTATTGACCGGCCCGAACGCGTGGACACGAGCTTTGCCGATCTGGACTATGGTCGGATGCGCAACATCTTGATGGAAGGTAATATTTTTAACGGAGTTGCACAGGTCGTCAGCAACCCGGCCTTTTTGCAGTACGATCAGTCCACAGCGCAAAATGTATGGTCGATTGATCTGGCGGCCTATCTTCCTTTTAACGGCTGGGCCCGAAATGTGGAAAGCGTTGTGGCTGAAGGGATGATCAGCAACACGGCGGGTGCGCGCGTCAGTGAAATGCCCTTTGTGACGGTTGAGCAGGGCAGCCGCAGTAACCAGATTCAGTTGAACTGGTCGCAAATGGCCAAGGGGCGGGTGCATGTGCGGGTGCGAATGGATAACCCCAACTGAACTGGTTCCTACGGTTTGACGATAAGCGGGCGCCCCGGTGCCCGCTTTATCAATCTGTGTCGGGGTGGGTTGACAATTTCGATTGTGAGGAAGAAGCATCACCGAACAAACGAGATTGCCCTCCAGATGACTCCTGCATCACCCATTGCGCGCGTTTCATGGCGCGAAGAATTCATTCCCAAGTCTTTGACGGTGCTGCGCGAAGGCTACAGCCTGCGCTTTCTTCAGGCTGATGCATTGGCGGGGTTGACGGTGGCAATCGTTGCGCTGCCCTTGTCGATGGCAATCGCGATCGCGTCGGGTGTCGGGCCCGAGCGCGGGCTTTTCACGGCGATCGTCGGCGGTTTTCTGGTGTCACTGCTGGGCGGATCGCGGTTTCAGGTCGGCGGGCCGGCTGGCGCCTTTATCATCTTGATCGCGGCATGCGTGATGCAGACGGGCTTTTCCGGGTTGGCATTGGCTACCTTTCTGTCCGGTTTCATGCTGGTCGCGTTGGGGTTGCTTCGATTGGGCAGTTACATTCGTTTTATTCCCTATCCGGTGACGGTCGGGTTTACTGCTGGGATCGGGGTCATCATTTTTGCGAGCCAGATCAAGGACCTTTTCGGGCTGACATTGACCGGCCCCGAACCGGGCGCATTTATTGCCAAACTTGAAACGATGTGGCACGCAAGAGACAGTTTTACACCGGCGGCGTTGGCGGTGACTGTGGGCACGATCGTGCTGATCGAGGCGATCAAACGGTTCTTGCCGCGCTTGCCCGGGATGTTGATCGGGGTGACGGTTGCGGCGATTGTGGCCGCGCTGTTGGGTTTACCGGTTGAGACAATACATTCCAGATTTGGTGATTTGCCGCGCATCTTGCCTGCCCCCGCCCTGCCTCATCTTTCGATGGACGCGATCACCGAGGCGCTACCTTGGGCGATCAGCTTTACGCTGCTGGGCGCGATTGAATCGCTGTTGTCAGCGATTGTGGCCGATGGGATGACGGGCAACCAACATCGCTCGAATGCGGAGCTGGTGGCGCAGGGGGTGGCCAATATCGGCTCGGCGTTGTTTGGCGGGTTCTGCGTGACCGGCACCATTGCCCGCACTGCAACCAATGTGCGCGCAGGATCGCACGGTCCCGTATCAGGGATGCTGCATGCGCTGTTCGTGTTGGCGTTCATGATGGTTGCGGCGCCGTTGGCTGGTTACATCCCATTGGCTGCTTTGGCCGGGGTGCTGGCCATCGTTGCCTGGAACATGATTGAAAAGGACGAATTCAAGGCGCTTATGCGGTCTTCGCGTGGGGATGCGATGGTGCTGCTGGTGACGTTTGCATTGGTGGTTTTCCGCGACCTGACCGAGGGTATAATCGTCGGTTTTGCGCTGGGGGGCCTCGTGTTCATCCGCCACATGTCCGAGATGACCCGAATTGAGGCGCATAGCCCGGCCGAGGGTGAAATGCCACCTGATCCGCAGGGGCGTGATGTGGTGGTGTATCGGTTGCGTGGGGCGATGTTCTTTGGCGCGGTTGCGCGCTTGGGGACGGTTCTGGACCGGATCGCACAGCGTCCGCGGGCGGTCGTGGTTGATTTTTCGAACGTGCCACTGGTTGACAGCACCGGGGCACGAATGGTTGTGACGCTGGCGCAAAAGATGCGTCGCCGCGGCGCACAGCTATATGTGACTGGCGCCGCTATTGAAATTCGCCGGGCGTTGCATGCTCAGGGTTTGCACGAACCCCTGGCCCTTTTCCTGCCCGATGTCGCCACGGCGGTTGCTACAGTTACCCCCGATTCCGACGAATCGCCCAAGGGCTGATCGAAAGCACAGTTATCTTTATTTTGTGTGTGTACATGCACTCCGCTTGCCGGAGGCGCTTGAATTTTACGCATCTTCACCGCCTCGTGAACAGCCAACAGCTTGAAATAAAATATCAATAATGCTGGCTAAAAACTAAGATTAACAAAGTTAACGCTATCAATGTGAATAACTTTACAAAATAATTCAATTAATAAAGGGGGTTACATAGAAAGGCTGAATGGGTTTACATTGACCTTGGGTTAATTGTCCTTGGCTGTGGTCAAGGTGCGGGAGCGGCCTTTGTGCCGACAGATATCCAAGGAGGATGCCATTATGGCCGTTCAGGAACAGTCAGTCGTAGCGCCGGTGATGCGGGACATTCCCGCGGGCTTTGAAAACGCCCATGCCGATACCGCCAAATATAACGCGATGTATGCAGAATCGATCAGCGACCCTGATACGTTCTGGGGTCGCGAAGGGCAGCGGCTGGAGTGGATCAAGCCTTACACAAAGGTCAAGGACACAGATTTTACCTATGGCAAGGTTTCAATCAAATGGTTTGAAGACGGCGTCCTGAATGCCTCGGTGAACTGCGTCGATCGCCACCTGAAAGATCGCGCATTGCAAACCGCGATCATTTTCGAACCGGATGATCCGGCCACCCCGGCCAAGCACATCACCTACCGCGAACTGTCCCGCAAGGTGAACCAGATGGCCAACGTGCTGCTTAGCCAGGGCGTGATGCGCGGGGACCGGGTGGTGATTTACCTGCCGATGATCCCCGAAGCCGCCTATGCGATGCTGGCTTGTGCGCGGATCGGCGCTATCCACTCGATCGTGTTTGCCGGATTTTCGCCCGATGCGCTGGCCAACCGGATCAATGATTGCGGCGCCAAGCTGGTGATCACCGCTGATACGGCCCCGCGCGGTGGGCGCCGGACCCAGTTGAAGGCCAACACCGATGTCGCCCTGCTGCATTGTTCTGACAAGGTGCGCTGTCTTGTGGTGAAGCACACCGGCGAGCAGACCTCTTGGGTGAATGGTCGCGATGTCGATGTTCTGGCGTTGATGGAGCAGGTCAGCCCTGAATGCCCGCCCCGTCCGATGGGGGCAGAAGACCCGCTGTTCATCCTTTACACATCCGGATCGACCGGCAAGCCAAAGGGTGTGGTGCATACCACCGGCGGTTATCTTGTCTATGCTGCGATGACCCACCAATACACGTTCGACTATCAAGATGGCGATGTGTTCTGGTGCACGGCCGATGTGGGTTGGGTCACGGGGCACAGCTATATCATCTATGGCCCGCTTGCCAATGGTGCGACGACAATCATGTTTGAGGGCGTGCCGACCTTTCCCGATGCCGGCCGTTTCTGGGAAGTTTGCGAAAAGCACAAGGTGACCCAGTTTTACACCGCGCCTACCGCGCTGCGTTCGCTTATGGGAATGGGCAGTGAGTGGGTTCACAAATATGATCTCTCAAGCCTGCGCGTGCTGGGCTCGGTCGGTGAGCCGATCAACCCCGAAGCCTGGGTCTGGTATGACAAACATGTCGGCAAGGGCAAATGCCCCATCGTCGACACCTTCTGGCAGACTGAAACCGGCGGCCATATGCTGACCCCGCTGCCGGGTGCCACGCCCACAAAGCCCGGTTCGGCCACCAACCCGTTCTTTGGCGTCAAACCTGTGGTGCTGGATCCGCAAACTGGCCGCCGTATTGGCGAAACCGAAGCCGAAGGGGTGCTGTGCATCTCGGATAGCTGGCCGGGCCAGATGCGCACGCTTTGGGGCGATCATGAGCGCTTTCAGGAAGCCTATTTCTCGCAGTATCGCGGATATTACTTTACCGGTGACGGCTGCCGCCGCGATCAGGATGGCTATTACTGGATCACCGGCCGCGTCGATGACGTGATCAACGTGTCGGGCCACCGGATGGGCACCGCCGAGGTCGAATCCGCGCTGGTTGCGCATGTCAAAGTGGCCGAGGCCGCCGTGGTGGGCTATCCGCACGACATCAAGGGGCAGGGCATCTACGCCTATGTGACGTTGATGAACGACGAAGAGCCCTCCGAGGATCTGCGCAAAGAGTTGGTCAAATGGGTCCGCACCGAGATTGGGCCGATTGCCTCGCCTGATCTGATCCAATGGGCGCCGGGCCTGCCGAAAACCCGCTCGGGCAAGATCATGCGCCGCATCCTGCGCAAGATTGCCGAAAACGATTTTGGCGCCCTGGGTGATATTTCGACCCTCGCTGATCCATCGGTGGTGGATGAACTGATCAACAACCGCATGAACCGGAACTGAGTGGTGGCGGCGATGATGGAAAACACCGTAAAAACCGCCCCCGCCGTCTTGATCCTGCTTGGCCCTCCGGGGGCAGGCAAGGGCACACAGGCGCGCAAACTGGAACAGGACTTTGGCCTGATCCAGCTATCCACCGGCGATCTTTTGCGCGCTGCCGTGGCGGCGGGCACGGACGCAGGCCGGGCCGCCAAGGCAGTGATGGAGGCGGGCGGGCTGGTCAGCGATGACATCGTGCTGGCGATCCTCAAGGACCGTCTGGCAGAGCCCGATGTGGCGCGCGGTATCATTCTGGATGGCTTTCCGCGCACCGACGGGCAGGCGGCGGCGCTGGATGCGCTGTTGGCCGAGGCCGGTCAGCGCGTCACGGCGGCGATCAGCCTTGAGGTGGACGACGAGGCGATGGTCAACCGCGTCGCTGGCCGCTTTACCTGCGGCACCTGCGGCGAAGGCTATCATGACGAATTCAAGCGGCCCGCGGTTGCGGGCACTTGCGACAAATGCGGCGGCACAACATTCAAGCGGCGTGCCGACGACAATGCCGACACGGCGCGGGAACGGCTGAAGGCCTACCACGCCCAAACGGCGCCGCTGATTGCGCATTATGACGGTTTGGGTGTTCTGGAAACGATCGACGCGATGGGTGACATCGACGAGATCGCTACCGGATTGGGCCAGATCGTCGCGCGGGTCTCGGCGGTTTGACGGGGAGGGGCAGCGCCCGCGTGGGGCTGCCTTGGTGATAACAAAAATGGGAGTTACGCAAATGGCGGACAAATCATCGTCCAACGCCTACTGGAGAGCGAACATCCGGATGATCCAGCTGTTTCTGGTAATCTGGTTTCTCGTGTCCTTTGGCTTTGGCATCCTTCTGCGTCCGATGCTGTCGGGCATTGCTGTGGGTGGTACGGATCTGGGCTTTTGGTTTGCCCAGCAAGGCTCAATCCTCGTGTTTCTGGTTCTGATCTTTGTTTATGCCTGGCGCATGAACCGGTTGGACAAAGAACACGGCGTGGAAGAATAAAGGAGCGTCGGGACAATGGATCAATTTACCCTCAACCTGCTGGTGGTGGGCGCGACCTTCGTGCTTTACTTCGGCATCGCGATCTGGGCCCGCGCGGGCTCCACATCCGAGTTTTATGCCGCTGGCCGGGGTGTTCACCCTGTGCTGAACGGCATGGCAACCGGCGCGGACTGGATGTCTGCCGCCTCGTTCATCTCGATGGCGGGCATCATTGCTGCCGGCGGGTATGATACCTCGGCCTATCTCATGGGCTGGACCGGCGGCTATGTGCTGCTGGCGATGCTTCTTGCGCCTTACCTGCGCAAGTTCGGCAAGTTTACCGTGCCGGAATTCATCGGGGACCGTTTTTACAGCCCGACCGCGCGCCTTGTGGCCGTGGTCTGTCTGATCATCGCCTCCGTCACCTATGTTATCGGTCAGATGACCGGTGTTGGCGTGGCCTTTTCGCGCTTTCTTGAGGTCAAGGTTTCGACCGGCCTTTATATCGGTGCGGCGGTGGTGTTTGCCTACGCGGTTCTGGGCGGTATGAAGGGCATCACCTACACGCAGGTTGCGCAATACGTCGTGCTGATCCTGGCCTATACGATCCCGGCTGTGTTCATCTCGCTTGAGTTGACGGATACCTTGTTGCCGCCGTTGGGCCTTTTCTCCGAGCATACGGCATCGGGAATGCCGCTTTTGGCGAAACTGGATGCGGTGGTTACCGATCTGGGCTTTTCCAAATACACCGGCCACACCGACACCATGCTGAACCTGTTCCTGTTCACCATGTCGTTGATGATCGGCACGGCTGGTCTGCCGCACGTTATCGTTCGCTTCTTCACCGTTCCGACGGTGGCTGACGCGCGGTGGTCGGCTGGCTGGGCGTTGGTGTTCATCGCGCTGCTTTATCTTGTCGCTCCGGCGGTGGGTGCGATGGCCCGTCTGAACCTGATCTCGAACATCTATCCAAGTGGCACCTCTGAGGCGCCGATTGCTTATGATGCGCGTCCCGATTGGATGAAGAACTGGGAAACCACCGGGCTTTTGGTGTTCGAAGACAAGAACGGTGATGGCCTGATCCAGTACTACAACGACAAATCCAAGGATGAGAAATTCGCGGCCGAAGGTTGGGCCGGGAACGAGTTGACCGTGAACAACGACATCATGGTGCTGGCCAACCCGGAAATCGCAAGACTTCCAAGCTGGGTGATCGCGCTGGTTGCCGCGGGTGGTATCGCAGCGGCGCTGTCGACGGCGGCGGGTCTGCTGCTGGCCATTTCCTCGGCTATCAGTCACGACCTGATCAAGGGGCAGCTGAATCCGAATATCTCGGAAAAGGGCGAATTGCTGGCCGCGCGTATCTCGATGGCTGTTGCCATTGCGGTTGCAACCTACCTTGGCCTGAACCCGCCGGGCTTTGCGGCGCAGACGGTGGCCCTGGCGTTCGGTATCGCCGCCGCCTCGATCTTCCCGGCGCTGATGATGGGGATCTTCTCGAAACGCATCAACAACAAGGGTGCGGTTGCAGGGATGATCTGTGGTCTGGGCATCACCCTTGTCTACATCTTCCTGCATAAGGGCTGGTTCTTCATCCCCGATACCAACAGCTTTACGGATGCCGATCCGCTGCTGTTGTCGATCAAGTCGACGTCGTTCGGGGCCGTGGGTGCGCTGATCAACTTTGCCGTCGCCTATGTGGTGTCGAGCGCGACCGATGAGCCGCCGGTCGAAGTTCAGGAACTGGTAGAGTCTATCCGTGTTCCGAAAGGCGCGGGGACGGCCACCGCTCACTAAAAAGGTGTCGGGCGGCAGGATAACCTGCCGCCCGCGCGCAAAATCCAAGGCAGCACCCCGCCGGGGCGTGTGCCACACGAGGAGCGAACGATGGAACCGGACCTTCAGTCTTTGATCGGATTTCTGGAAACCGTTCACCCCTATGACAGTCTGCCGCGTGACGAACTGGCGCGCGTAGCCGGCGCCATTCGGCGCAAGACCATTCCCGCCGAAACCCTCATCTATGAAATTGACGAGCCCCTTGGCGGAATCTTCGTGATCCAGGAAGGTGGCGTCGAGGTGTTGGACCGCAACGGCGCGCTGGTATCACTGCTGTCGCACCGAAATTCCTTTGGCGAACGCGGGATGGCCCGCGACGGGTTGGCCGCAACCACTGTACGCACCAAGCAAGACAGTATTGTCTTGATGCTGCCAGCGTCCGAATTTCATCGCCTGATACATGATTTTCCCTCATTTGAGCGTTTTTTCAACCGTGGGCGGGGTCACGACCCGCGCAGCAATGAGATTGTCACACTGAAAGTGGCAGATCTGATTGCCCGCAAGCCAGTCACCTGCCAGCCTGACACCTCGGTGGCCGAGGCCGCCCGGATCATGCGTGATGCCCATATCTCCAGCCTTGGGGTGACCGCAGACGGCACGCTTAAAGGCATTTTGACGGTGCGCGACCTGTCCAACAAGGTGCTGGCCGAAGGTCGCGATCCGGCGATCCCGGTCAGCGCAGTGATGACGCCGGATCCCGTGTCCCTTCCGTTGACGGCGCTGGGGTCTGATGTGTTGCATCTGATGCTGGAGCGCCGGATCGGCCATTTGCCGATTGTCGATCAGGGTCGCTTTGCCGGGATGGTCACCCAGACCGACCTGACCCGTTTTCAGGCCGTCAGCACCGCTGTCCTGATCCGCGATATCGCGGGTGCTGAAACCGTCGCGGATATGGCCACGGCCACGGGGCAGATCCCCCGCCTGCTGGTACAGTTGGTCGGCGGAAATCACGGCCATGAGGTAGTCACCCGCCTGATCACCGACATTGCCGATGCCGTTACTCGGCGCCTGTTGGCAATGGCCGAGGCGCAGCTGGGCCCGGCGCCGGTGCCCTATCTTTGGTTGGCGTGCGGTTCTCAGGGGCGGCAGGAACAGACCGGCGTTTCAGATCAGGACAACTGTCTGATCCTTGATGACGCGGTAAGAGATGGCGACATGGCCTATTTCAAGGCGCTGGCCAAGATCGTGTCTGATGGGTTGCATCAGTGTGGCTATGTCTATTGCCCCGGCGATATGATGGCCACGGCAGACCGCTGGTGTCAGCCGCAGCATGTCTGGCGCGATTATTTCCGCCGCTGGATCGCGACCCCCAACCCCGAGGCGCAGATGCTGGCCTCGGTGATGTTTGATCTGCGCGCGATCGGTGGAACCGCCAGCCTCTATCAGGATATTCAGGCGGAAACGCTTGAGAATGCCTCAAGAAATTCGATCTTCGTGGCGCATATGGTGGTCAACAGCCTGAAACACACGCCACCGCTGGGGCTGATCCGCGGCTTTGCGACCATACGGTCGGGCGAATACCGTAACCATATCGACATGAAGCACAACGGCGTGGTGCCGGTCGCGGATCTGGCGCGGATCTATGCGTTGCAAGGCCGCCTTAGCGCAATCAACACCCGCGCCCGGCTGACCGGCGCCGAAGATGCGGCCGTGATTTCCCCCTCGGGGGCGCGCGATCTGATCGAGGCCTATGATCTGATTGCCCGGATGCGGCTGGAAAACCAGGCGCATTTGATAAGGTCAAACCGCAAACCCGATAACTTTTTGTCACCGACGGACCTTTCTGATTTTGAGCGTAGCCACCTGCGTGACGCCTTTGTGGTGGTGCGTACGATGCAATCAGCACTGGGTCACGGCAAAGGAGCAATGAGCTGATATGAGGCCGGATATCTGGAAGGAACTGAATGTCGATTGATCTGATCTCGATGCTGGCGGCAGGCGTTTTGACGGCCTGTATCGTTTTTGCCGCCAACCATCTTAGCGGCAAACGGCTGCCCAGGTGGCTGATGCCCGCTGCGGTCGGGGTGGTCATGCTGGGTTTTTCGATCTGGAACGAGTATTCGTGGTTTTCACGGGTCAAGGCGCAACTGCCTGAAACGGTTACGATTGTGCGCACCATTGAAAGCAGTCAGGCGTACCGGCCCTGGACCTATCTTGCACCGATCACGCTGCGGTTCATGGCCGTCGATAGCGCGGTCACGATCCGCTCAACCACGGTTCCGGGTCTGGTCGCGGCCGAGGTGATGCTGGTGCAGCGCTATGTGCCCACAACCCGCGTGCCGGTGGCCTTTGACTGCAACAAGGGGCTGCGGGCTGACCTGCTTGAGGGGGCGGAGCTGACACCGGATGGAACCCTGAGTGGGGCTGTCTGGCTACCGGTCGGGTTAAATGACGATGTCCTGAAGGCCGCCTGTTTGGGAGGATGAACAATGGGAGACGGGGATACGAAACACCGCGTCCTGATCGTGGAAGACGAAGACAACATCGCCATCGCGCTGGATTTTCTGATGACGCGTGAAGGCTATATCCATGACCGGATTGCCAATGGCGGTGAGGCGCTGGCGCAAATACGGGCAACGCAACCTGATCTGGTGCTGCTGGATGTCATGCTGCCCGAGGTGTCGGGGTATGAAATCTGCCAAGAGGTTCGCGCCGACAGATCACTTGATGGGGTCAAGATTTTGATGATGACCGCGCGCGGCTCTGCGATGGAGCGGCGCAAGGGGCTGGCCTTGGGCGCCGATGGGTTCATCGCCAAGCCTTTTGAGCTGAAAGAGCTGCGCGCCGAGGTAAAGCGCCTGCTGGATGTGCCGGACGAACCGGGCGGCGTGGCATGATGGAACGCTTCGGCCTTCGACTGCGGGTATTCTTGTTCTTTGCAGCGCTTGCCGCGGGGAATATCGGCGCGCTGGGGGCTGGGTTGTATTTTGGCTATCATCGGCTGAACGATCCGTCGGCACTCAATGCCTTTGTGATTGGGGGGGCGGTGGCAGGGTTTGCCATTTTCGGGCTGATTACCTGGGTGTGGTTCTTGTTTGATGAAAATGTCGCCAAACCTATCGAGCGGCTGGCAGGGGGGATGCGTGCGCGCACCCATGCCGATGTTGCCGTCGCCATTGATGAAAAGCCCGCGCGCTATCTGGGGGATCTGGCCCCGGCGGCGGTGGCGGTAACGCAGCATCTGGCGGAAACGCGTTCAGCTTTGGCAGAATCCGTGATGCGTGAAACCACGCGTCTGGCGGCGGAAAAAGAGCGTCTGGAAACCCTTTTGTCGGATGTGCCAGTGGGGGTGCTTTTGTGTACGCCTGACCATCAGCTGGTGTTTTACAACGGGCAGGCGGTGGATCTTTTGGGCGGGCTGGATGCCGCGCATGCGCCGGGGCTGGATCGGCGGGTGTTTGATTATCTGCACAAGGCGCCGGTGGCGCATGCCTATGCGCGCCTATTGGAAACCGATGATGTGGACGCGGCATCGGACCTTTTATGCGCTACGGTGGGTGATGCCAAGATCCTTGCCGCGCGGATGCGGCTGCTATCGGAGGCGTCAGACGGGCGGGCGGGCGCGCGCCCCGGCTATGTGCTGACGCTGCGCGATGTGACGGGCGATCTGTCGGCCCATTCCGCCCGCGAGGCGATGATGGAAGAGATGTTCGACCGTATCCGCCGCCCCGCCGCCAACCTGCAAACGGTGATTGGCGTGTTGTCGGAACAAGACGACGCGGCCGTGCCCGCCGCGATGGGCCACGCGATGCTGGCCGAGGTTACGGGCCTAGCCCGCGCCGTCACCGAACTTTCCGCCCGCTATGATGCCGCCCGCGCGGATTGGTGGCCGCTGTCGATGGTAAGATCGCTGGACCTGACCGAGGCCGTGCGTGCGCGCGCAGGCGCCGAAGGGGTGGACGTTGGCGCAACCGCGCAGCCGCTGATCCTGCGTTGCGACGGTTTTGAGGTGGTCGCGCTGCTGGCGGCGCTGGCCGTGCGGTTGAAACCGGGGCGTGACGATCTGCAGATCGAGATTGCCGAAGACGGGCCGGGTGCGTTGATAACCCTGTCCTGGGTGGGGGCGGCGTTGTCGATCACGGACCTTGAACATTGGCTGGACGCGCCGCTGGAGGTTGGCATGGCCGATGTGACCGGGCACCGGGTTCTGACGACCCATGCCACTGAAATCTGGCCCGAATCCGGCGCCGGCGGGCGCCACCGGGTTGCGATGCCGCTGCGCGAGGCGCGCCGATCCGTCAAGCGGCCGGCGCCGGTCACCCGCGCGGTGGTCTATGATTTTGACCTGCTATCCAAGGCGCGCAACGCCGAAGTGGCCGACGCGCGTCTGGAAGACCTGACCTATGTGGTGTTCGACACCGAGACGACGGGGCTTTTGCCATCCGAGGGTGACGAGATCGTGCAGATTGCGGCCGTGCGGATCGTCAACGGGCGGCGGGTAGAAAAAGAGGTTTTCGACACGCTGGTCAACCCCAAACGGCGGATACCCGCCAGCTCGACCGAGGTGCATGGGATCTCGGAGGCGATGGTCGAAGGGGCGCCCGATATTGCCGAAGTGGGCCGCCGGTTCCATAAATTCGCTGAAGGGGCGGTGCTGATCGCGCATAACGCGCCCTTCGATATGGAGTTTCTGCGCCGGAAAGAGGCGGTGATCGGGCTGGGCTTCGACCACCCGATTCTGGATACGGTCCTGCTGTCGGCGGTGGTGTTTGGGCAAAGCGAAACGCACAGTCTTGATGCGCTGGCGCACCGGCTGGGGATCACCATCCCCGAAGAGGCGCGCCACACTGCCATTGGCGACACGGTGGCCACAGCGGATGCGTTCCTGAAGCTGCTGCCCGCGCTGAAGGCACGGGGGCTGGTAACGTTTGGCGACGTGCTGGCCGAGGTGCGCAAGCATGGCCGGTTGCTGAAGGATCTGAACGGCTGAGCGGGTGGCCAGGCAGGGGGGCTGTCTGCCCCCCACGCCGCTTTTTCAAAGCGGCTCCCCCCGAGAGTATTTTGCCAAAAAAAAGCTATTTGAGCAGACCGAGGACGGCTTCGGGAGGGCGGCCGAGGGCGGCGTGGGGGCCGTGCAGTACGAGCGGGCGTTCGATGAGGTGCGGGTTTCGCAACCATGGCGGCGATCAGGCTGTCATCGGGGGCGTTTCGGGGCAGGGTTGCGGGTGCGTCTTTCCAGCGAATCAGAATTTGGGCCGGTTGGTTGAGGGCGGCGACGGCGCTGCGCAGCTCAGCCGCTGTGGGCGGGTCTTGCAGGTAAAGCCGGATGATGGGCGCGAGGCCCCGGCTTTCCAGCAGCGCCAGTGTCTTGCGCGAGGTCGAGCAGCGCGGGTTGTGCCAGATCGTCAGGTCCATGTGCCGCGCCCCGTTCCGACCGCCTCTTGCACCGAGGTAAAACCATCTCGCGCCAAAAGCGCATCAAGCCCGCGCGCGATATCGGCGGCAAGTGACAGACCGCCGTAGACCAACGCGGTGTAAAGTTGCACGGCGCTGGCACCGGCGCGGATTTTTTCATAGGCCTGATCGGCGGTGCCGATCCCGCCGACGCCGATCAACGGCACCTGTCCGGCTGTGAGCTGCGAAAGCTGCGCCAGTATGCGGGTGGACTTTTCAAACAATGGCGCGCCCGAAAGCCCGCCTGATTGGCTTTTATGAGCAGATTTCAGACCATCGCGCGACAGGGTGGTGTTTGTGGCGATGACCCCGTCGATCCGGGCGGCAAGGGCCACTTCGGCCAGATCTTCGAGCTCGGGCGGGGTCAGATCGGGCGCGATTTTGAGGAAGATCGGGATTGGACGGGGGAGGGTGGCGCGCACGGCCAGCACCCCTTGAAGCAGGGCGGCGAGGGCGGCTTTGCCTTGCAGGTCGCGCAGCCTTTCGGTGTTGGGCGATGAGACGTTGACGGTGGCAAAGTCGGCATGTGGGCCAGCGACGGCCAGCACGGTGGCAAAGTCGGCGGCGCGGTCGCTGCTGTCTTTGTTGGCGCCAAGGTTGAGCCCGACGGGGATACCCTTGGGCCGGGTGGCCATACGTGCGGCGATTGCGTCAGCCCCCTCATTGTTGAAGCCGAAGCGGTTGATCGCGGCGCGGTCCTCGGTCAGGCGAAACAGCCTTGGGCGGGGGTTGCCGGGTTGCGGGCGGGGCGTGGCGGCGCCCAGTTCGATGAAGCCAAAACCTGCACGCATCAGCGCCGCAACTGCGGTGGCGTTCTTGTCAAAGCCCGCAGCAAGGCCGATGGGATTTGGCAGGCTCAGCCCCGCGAGCGTGGTGGCCAGCCGGGGCGAGGTGACCGGCCCGGCCAGCGGCACGAGCCCCGCCCGCAAGGCGCGGATCGAGAGCCCGTGCGCGGTTTCGGGGTCGAGGCGGTGCAATGCGGCAAGGCCCGCGCGCTCGATCAGTTTCACAGTGGTCCCTCGGGGAAGATATGGCCGGTGGCGCCCAGCGGCAGAGATTTATCCCAGACCACATCGGACAGCGCCAGCGGACGGTAAAGATGCGGAAACAGTGCCCCGCCGCGTGACGGTTCCCATTTCAGATCGGCGCCCAGGGCAGCCGGGTCGCAAGCGACCAGAACCAGATCGGACTGGCCGTTGAAATGGCGCGCGGCGGTTTCCATCACCTGCGCCCCGGTCGAGAAATGGATGAACCTGTCGGCTAGATCAACGGGTGCGCCCAAGGTCTGACCTTTGGCGCGAAGAGCATCCCATTCGGGGCGGCGGAATATCTTGTAAATCAGCATCTGCCTGACATGCACCGGGACTGTTGGGGGGTCAATGGGGTGTATTCGGGGGGGGATGCATCCGCGCGGCATCATCCAAGGGCGGCGATCAAGGCTTTGACAGAAGCCCCCCGCGGCGCAATGATCGGTTGAGGGACCGCCATAACAAGGAGAGCGACGATGCTTACCCCGATCTGCCGCCTTGCTGCGCTGTTTTTGGGGGCGGGCGTATGTGCGCCCGTGGCCCTGACCCCGGCCTTTGCCGAAACGGTCAAGCTGACCATCCTTGGCGTTGGCGATGTTTATAACTTTGCCGAAGAGGATGGGCGCGGCGGCTTTGCCCGGTTGAATGCCGTGGCCCGGGCCGAACGTGCGGCCAACCCCAATATGCTTTATGTATTTGACGGGGATATGCTGTCGCCCTCGATCCTGTCGGGGTTTGACAAGGGGCAAAATACCATTGATCTGACCAACCTCGTGCCGTTCGACATTGCCGTTCCGGGCAATCACGAGTTTGATTTCGGCCCTGAGAACTTTGCCGAAAAGATGGCGGCGTCGGCATACCCCTGGGCGGCGGTGAACATCACGAATGCGGATGGATCGGCGGTGCCGGGGCTTGGCGGGGTGATGATCAAGCAGATGGCCGGGCTGAAAATTGCGCTGGTACCGGTGGCGCAGGACACGACGCCCGAGGTGGCCAGCTCTGGCGATTTGAAGTTTCTGCCAACGGTCGAAACCGGCATTGCCGCTGCCAAGGCCGCGCGTGATGACGGGGCCGATCTGGTGATTGGCGTCGTGCAGACCGATCAGGCAAACGACAGTGAGCTGTTCCAGAGCCACGAGTTTGACGTGATCTTGTCAGGTGATGACCATTCCTATGCCACCGCCTATGACGGCATCACGGCCTATGTTGAAACGTCGATGGACGCGCGATACCTTTCACCTGTGGATCTGCATATCGAGATCGACGAAAAAGACGGCAAGCGCACGATCAGTTGGACGCCGATTTTCCGGTTTATCGACACGGCAAACGTAAGCCCGGATCCTGAAACGCTGGCGATGGTCAATGGCTTCAAGAACCAGTTGGATGAAAGCCTTAACCTGGAAATAGGCGTGACCGAAGTGCCGCTTGATTCGCGGCGCAACGTGGTGCGGGCAGAGGAAGCGGCCATTGGAAATCTGATTGCCGATGCGGTGCAAAAGGCGGCGGGGGCGGATGTTGCTATCATTGGGGGCGGCGGCATTCGCGCGGATCGGACCTATGATGCAGGCACCAAACTGACCCGCCGCGATATTTTGAATGAGCTTCCATTCGGCAATGTAACGGTGATGACCGAAATCCCCGGAAGCCAGGTTCTGGCGGCGCTGGAAAATGGCTTCAGCCAGGTTGAAAAGGGTGCCGGCCGGTTCCCGCAAGTTGCGGGGTTGACAGTGATTTATGACCCGTCGGCACCTGCCGGGGCGCGGGTGGTTTCCGTCGCGATTGGCGGCACAGCGCTGGAAATGGACCGGCTTTACCGGGTTGCCACCAATGACTACATGTTGGAGGGCGGCGATGGTTATGGCGCATTTGGTGGCGGCAAGGTGCTGATCAATGCGGGAAACGGCAATCTGATGGCCAATGATGTGATGCACTACGTCATGGCCACCGGTAAGGTTACCAGCACGGTTGAAGGCCGGATCAAGACGATCGGCCAATAATTACCGTATAGGCAGGGGCCCGGTGTTTGCGTGTTGCGGGCGGGCAAGGTATATTGCCTTTTGCCCGCCGGGCGGATTATACGGCGGGTGTGCGGGTGTAGCTCAATGGTAGAGCAGAAGATTTCCAATCTTACGACGAGGGTTCGATTCCCTTCACCCGCTCCACCCCGGTTTTACCTTGGATCAGCGCCGCATACCCTGGCCGTTTGCGCATGTTATAAGGTGCGAAAGTTTGCTCGCTGATCAACATTCCATGCAGGATTGATCATGATGGTTCGCGAATCAGGTCGGGCTTAGATCGGCGCGCCGTTTTTGGCTATGATGTTCAGATGGCTGGATGACCCCTTGCCGATGCCCGTCAGCGGGCAGGCCGCTGGGGGGGTGCGGCATAAAGCCAACATGCCTCACAAAAATGTTTCCCGGCACCTTCGGGCGTCGCATGGGCCTGCCTTTTGGAATGCGGTGTTGGTTGAATTAACCTTAAGCGCGCGCAGTCACGCCCGCGTTCCTGCCCTTGCAGCCCCCTGCGCGCGACACTAAGACTCGGGTAACGTTCTGGGGCTATGGAGTCCAAGAGACAGTGAAAGAGGCAGGCGCGATGAGAGACCCGATTGATCTTTACATGAACACCTTGGTGCCGATGGTCGTTGAACAGACCAGCCGTGGCGAACGCGCCTATGATATTTATTCGCGCCTGTTGAAAGAGCGGATCATTTTTCTGTCCGGCCCGGTGCATGATGGCATGTCGACACTGATCTGTGCGCAACTTTTGTTTTTGGAGGCGGAGAACCCGTCGAAAGAAATTGCCATGTATATCAATAGCCCCGGCGGTGTCGTGACCTCGGGTCTGTCGATCTATGACACGATGCAGTACATCCGGCCGAAGGTTTCGACGCTGGTCATCGGGCAGGCTGCGTCAATGGGCAGCTTGCTGCTGCAAGCCGGCGAAAAAGGGATGCGGTTTTCTTTGCCCAACAGCCGTGTGATGGTGCACCAGCCCTCGGGGGGGTATCAGGGGCAGGCAACTGACATCATGATTCACGCGCAAGAGACACAAAAACTGAAGAACCGGTTGAATGAAATCTACGTCAAACACACGGGGCAAGACCTAGCCACGGTTGAGGCCGCGCTGGAGCGTGACAATTTCATGTCTGCTGAGCAGGCCAAGGATTGGGGCCTGATTGACGAGATTTTGGAGAGCCGAACCAAGGTTGAATCGTCAGAATGATTCCGCGCCAGGCGGCGGGGTGAACATTTTGACATTGTGATGACAGTGGGGCTGCCCTAATCTTTAGGAAAGAGCAGTCCGACCAAGGCCCCGGTGGTAACGCCGGGCAAGCCACAGAGGGAAACCATGGCGAACAATTCCGGCTCCGATAGCAAGAACACGCTGTATTGCTCGTTCTGCGGCAAGAGCCAGCACGAGGTGCGCAAGCTTATCGCAGGCCCGACCGTGTTCATCTGTGATGAATGTGTCGAACTGTGCATGGACATCATCCGCGAAGAAACCAAATCTTCCGGGCTGAAAACGACTGATGGCGTGCCGACGCCCCGCGATATCTGCAAGGTGCTGGATGATTATGTGATCGGCCAGATACACGCCAAACGCGTGCTGTCGGTGGCGGTGCATAACCACTACAAGCGGCTCAATCATGGCTCGAAATCCGATATCGAGCTGGCGAAATCAAACATTCTGCTGATTGGCCCAACCGGTTGCGGTAAAACGCTGCTGGCCCAAACTCTGGCGCGGATTTTGGATGTTCCGTTCACCATGGCGGATGCGACCACGCTGACCGAGGCAGGTTATGTGGGGGAGGATGTCGAAAACATCATCCTTAAACTGCTTCAGGCCTCGGAATACAACGTCGAGAGGGCACAGCGCGGCATCGTTTATATCGACGAGGTCGACAAGATCACGCGCAAATCTGACAACCCGTCGATCACCCGCGACGTATCAGGCGAGGGCGTGCAACAGGCGCTTTTGAAGATCATGGAGGGTACTGTGGCATCGGTGCCACCGCAGGGCGGCCGTAAACACCCGCAGCAGGAATTCCTGCAGGTGGACACAACGAACATCCTGTTTATCTGTGGCGGCGCCTTTGCGGGGCTGGATCGGATCATCGCGCAGCGCGGTAAAGGGTCTGCCATCGGGTTTGGTGCAGACGTCAAAGACCCCGAATCGCGCGGCGTGGGTGAGCTGTTCATGGAGCTGGAGCCGGAAGACCTGTTGAAATTCGGATTGATTCCGGAATTCGTAGGGCGCTTGCCCGTGATCGCCACACTTACCGATCTGGATGAAGCGGCGTTGGTGACCATTCTGACAGAACCCAAGAACGCGCTGGTAAAGCAGTATCAGCGACTGTTTGATATTGAGGGCGTCAAGCTGACGTTCACCGAGGATGCGCTGACAGCGATCGCCCGGCGCGCGATCAAGCGTAAGACCGGTGCGCGTGGGTTGCGCTCGATCATGGAGGATATCTTGTTGGATACCATGTTCGAGCTTCCTGGCCTTGAGTCGGTGCAAGAGGTCGTGGTGAACGAAGAAGCCGTGGACTCGCCCGAAACAAAGCCGTTGCTGATACACTCAGACGCAAAGAAAGAGCCCAAATCTGCCGGATAAAGGAAGGCGGGGTCGCACCCGCCTTTTATGACCCGGTAAGGTGCTGGACCTTGCCTGCGCCTGCGCTATAAGGGGCCAACGATACCCTGCGGAGGATATAAGATGAAATTCCTGCTTCGCCTTTTGACTTGGTGGAACAGCCAGACCCTTGGCACCCAGATCTTCACCGCGCGCAAGGGCGTGAAAGTGGGTGAGGACGAGCAGGGTAACATCTATTATCAGACGCGCGATGCCAAACGCCGTTGGGTGATTTACAATGGCGAATGCCAGGCCAGCAGAATTTCGCCTGACTGGCATGGCTGGATCCATTTCACCTGGGATGAGCCACCGACCAAGATGCCGCTTGTCCGCAAGCCATGGGAATTGCCGCACAAGGAAAATCTGACCGGCACGTCTGGTGCCTATTTGCCGACCGGCACGTTGCGCAAGGCGGCCCCCGTGGCGCGGAGCGATTACGAGGCTTGGCAGCCGGAATAAGTCGATGAGTGAAAGCCCAACAGAAGTGCTGGCAGGGGCCGCCGTTCTGGCGGTCGCGCTGGGTTTTCTGGTGTGGGTGGGTCAGGGCGTTGGGCTTGGCCGCGAGGCTGACAGCTATGAATTGCGTGCCTCTTTTCGATCCGTTGAGGGGGTCACGATTGGCACCGATGTCAGGCTTGCCGGGGTCAAGGTTGGAACCGTCACGTCGCTTTCGCTTAACCCCCAGACATTTTTTGCCGATGCGACGGTATCCATCAAAAAGAACGTTGTTTTGCCGCAAGACTCGGCCATTCTCGTGTCGTCAGAGGGGCTGTTGGGGGGCGCATTCATTGAACTGCAACCGGGGGGAAGTTTTGAAAACCTTGCTGCCGGGGATGAGATTGAGGATACGCAAGGTGCAGTCAGTGTGATTTCCCTGATGATGAAATTTGTCGATGGCCCCGCAGCCGCACCTGCCGCAGAGGCACCGAAATGATACTCCGTGCGGCGTTGATGGTGCTCGCATTGGCGGGAACCGCCGAGGCGCAAGGCATGGCAGAAGCAGGGGGTGCGTTACTGCGCGGATTGGACAAGATTGCGGGAACCGCGGTCGATCTGGAATTGTCCGTCGGCCAGACCCTCGCGTTTGGTCAATTGCAGGTCACGCTGAACGAATGTCGATTCCCCGCAGAGGATCCTTCGTCCAATGCCTTTGCGCGACTGACCATCTTTGATAGTGCGCAGAACGCCGAGATTTTTTCCGGTTGGATGATCGCGGATAGCCCTGCGCTTTCTGCGCTTGATCATCAACGCTACGATGTTTGGGTCATCCGCTGCAAAAGCGAATGAGGGGCCGGCAGGGCAGGTCGGGTGAAATCCGCATCCTGCCTCAAGGCTGTAACCAGGCGCTTATGATACTCGGCCCGTGTGACCTCAACCCCGCCCAGACTGGCCAGATGAGGGGTAAGGTATTGTGTGTCAAACAGGATAAACCCGGCCTGTTGCAACCGATCCACCAGATAGGCCAGCGCGATCTTTGATGCATCGACGCGGCGTGAAAACATGCTCTCGCCAAAAAAGGCCCCCCCCACTGCGATGCCAAAGACCCCGCCAACCAGCGTGCCATTTTCCCAAACCTCCAGCGAATGGGCAAAACCGGCCGCGTGTAGAGTGGCGTAAAGCGCCTTCAATGGGGTGTTGATCCAGGTTTCTTCCCGCTCCGCGCAGGCGCGTACAACGGCGTCGAATGCCGTATCGGTCCGGATCGTAAAGGCTGCGCGTCGAATTTTTCGGGCGAGGGAGCGCGAGATGTGAAAGCCCTCCAACGGGATAATGCCGCGTAATTTTGGGTCGAACCAATAAAGCTGATCGTCGTCACACGACATGGCCATGGGAAAAACGCCCTGCGAATAGCCAGCGAGCAACATTTGTGGCGACAACGTGGAGGAGGTCATCTGGAGGGGCCTGTAACTGCGGTAGGGTGGCGTTTTGGATCCGTAACCGCAGCATGACGCAGAACCAGAGCGGGCGCAAACGACTGACCCGCCGAAAAGCCTGATCATCTTACCCCTTGGGTGGCCAGGACCCGCAAGAGCCGACCTGTTCAGCCGATCTGAAAATCCGCAGATTGCATCATGGCTGCGAAGGGGCAGGAATTGGGGCGGTTTATTGCTGGTGCGTCGATCCGCCATCCCTCTTTAAGATTATAATGCCCCGTTAGATTGAAATTGGCGGTATCTTATTAACAAAGCGTATCGGTGCCGGGAAAAGACACGGAAAACGACCGAAATTCTCAGGCTGCATCGTGGTGAGGATGTCTTATCCAGGCCGAAAATCCATGATCCGTCCTTGGCTGGCCAAACGCAAGCAACTGAAAGATGATTGGAAAAACCGATGTCCTCGGCTGGAAAGAAAAAGCAAGCACCACCCGATAGGGTCGTGCCGATCCAGCGCCTGCAAAAGACGATGGAAAAAACCGCCACCCCTTTCGTTGAAAAACACGGCTCTGATTCGCCGCCCGATCCTGTTTCGCCGGATACGGATCCGCGCCCGAGTTGGGGCATGCCGGATTACCCCGATGCGGAAAGACTGGGGCACGCGATCAGGGCGTATCTTGCGCGGGTCACGATGGGGGCGGCGGCTGATGGGCTTTCGTCCAGCTTTCTGAATTGGTGGATGCGTTTGGCCAGTTCACCGGAAAAGCAAAGGTGGCTTTTGGAAAAAATGGCGCGTCACGCGGTGGCGTTGGGTCAGCCGCATCCGCAGGCGCCGCCAGATCGGGCGATTTTGCCGCCAAAGCATGATGACCGGTTCGATGCCCCCGAATGGCAACACTGGCCCTTTGATCTGATCCAACGAAATTTTCGGCTGACGCAGCGGTGGTGGCATGAGGCCACCAATAATCCAGACGGGATGCCACGCCGCGATGACAGGATTGTATCCTTGGTGGCGCGGCAGATGCTTGACATGGTGTCACCGTCGAACGGGCTTTGGACCAATCCCGAGGTGATTGCCCAAACGATGCGGGAAGGGGGGGGCAACCTGATCCGTGGCGCGCAATACCTGCTTGAGGATTGGCAACGCGAGATTTCGGGCGAACCCCCGATCGGGGCCGAGAATTACATGCCGGGCCGCGATGTGGCCGTGACGCCGGGCAAGGTGGTCTTTCGCACGCATCTTCTGGAACTGATCCAATACGCCCCGCAAACCGATAGCGTCGCCGCCGAGCCGATCATGATCGTGCCGGCATGGATCATGAAATATTATATTCTCGACCTGTCCCCTGAAAATTCGCTGGTGCGTTTTTTGGTCAGGAACGGTTTTACGGTTTTCATGATCTCTTGGCGCAACCCTGATACGGCGGATCGTGATCTGGGGTTGAGCGATTACCTTGATGCAGTTGGTCAGGCGCTGGACGCCATTGGCGCGATCATGCCCGACACGCAGGTTCATGCCGTTGGTTACTGTCTTGGCGGTACGCTTTTGTCTGCCAAGGCGGCGCAGATGGCGCGCGACAAGGATCAGCGCCTAAAGACAATGACGCTTTTTGCTACTCAGACGGATTTTGAGGATCCGGGTGAATCTCAGCTTTTGATCAATGAACACAACGTCACTTTTCTTGAGCATCTGATGTCGGGTCAGGGGTATCTGGACACCAAGCAGATGGTTGACGCGTTCAAGATCTTACAATCGCGAGATTCCATTTGGCCCCAGTATGTCAGCGATTATCTGATGGGCAGACGCCATTCGATGACTGACCTTGCCGCGTGGAGCGCCGATGCGACCCGCTTGCCGTACCGGATGCAAAGTGAATATCTGCGCCACATCGTTCTTGATAACGAATTGGCGCAGGGCCGTTATGAGGTGGGGGGCACGGCGGTCAAAATCAGTGACATCTCTGTTCCGATGTTCTGCGTTCTGGCCTTTGATGACTATGTGGCGCCATGGCAATCCGTCTACAAGTTGCATCTGCTGACAAATGCCGATCTTACCTTTGTGCTGACATCCGGCGGGCATATCGACGGGATTGTAAGCGATCCCGAAAAAGATGGGGCGCTTTATCAAATTGCAGCGGCGCCAGATAAGGCCCGGCATGAGATGCCCGAAGATTGGCGCGTAAAGACGCCCGTCATGGCGGGCTCTTGGTGGCCAGAGCTGGCGATCTGGCTGCGTCATCATGGCGGGGGATCACGAAATCCGCCACCCATGGGCACCGTAACAGGCCAAACCAGCCCTCTGACCGATGCGCCGGGCACCTATGTCTTTCAAAGATGATCGGTGCCAAAGACCGCCCCCCGCGCGGATGGTTTCGACCTGCGGTTGGCGATGGGATGCGTGTTCAAGCCTTGGGTCGTGAAATCCGGGCCAAGATACGCTGCGCCTTATGACAGGTATCGCCAACCCCGCCAGAGGCGTCGATCTGCTGCCATGCGGCCGGAAGGGCCACCTCTGTGCTTTGTTGCAAGACGACGGCTGCATCGGCATCAGAGGCATCTTTGCGGCGGGCCTTGACCCGCCTTTGCAGCAGTTCAGTGTCTGCCGTCAGCCATAGGCCGATAAATTGGGCGCCAACCTGTTTGGCCAGTGCGGGCAGGGTTGCGCGTTCATCCTCATTCAGCCAGGTGGCGTCCAGGATCACGCTATGCCCGCCGGAAAGAATGTCATGTGCCTTGCTGCGCATGATGTCGTAAACACGCCTGTTTGTCCCGGCTTCGTAGGCCGATTGTGGCAAGCGGGTAAGGGGCGCCTTGCCAAACAGGGCCTTGCGTTCAAGGTCGCTGCGCAGATGCACCGCCCCCGGTGCCGCACCGATCAATGGGGCCAACGCCGCGGCCAGCACCGTCTTGCCCGTGCCGGAAAGCCCACCAACCGCGACCAATTGTGGGGGGGCAGGGGCAAGATAGGCCAGCGCGCTTTTCAGATGGCTGCGCGCTTCGCGTAAAAGCGCGGCGTTGTCAGGGGTGAAATGTGCCGTTTGCACCGCGACCATTGCCCGAATTGCGGCACGAACGCTTTGGAACAATGGCAAGACGGCCAGATCTGCAAGATGATCCTTGCCCGCAGTCTTTGACAGATAGCTGTTCAGCACGATGTTGGAGGCCCTTTCCAGCCCCTTGCGGTGCAGATCCATCAACAAGAATGCCAGATCATAAAGCACATCGCAGGTACCCAGCGTTTCATCAAATTCCAGCGCATCAAACAGGGTTGGCACCCCGTCAATCAGCACGATGTTGCGCAAATGAAGATCGCCGTGACAGCGCCGCACATGGCCATTCTTGCCGCGGGTATCCAGGGTGGCGCGGATAGTGCGAAATGCGTGATCAGCGGCCAGTCGATACTTCGCAACCTGATCAGACCCCAGATCCTCTGTCATGGTCGCAAAGGCGGTGCTCAATTCGTCCAGAATGGCGCTGATCAGATCTGACCCGGAAATCTTTGTGCGGGGCATCGCCGTGCTGTGATACTGTGCGATGATCTTGCCCAGCGATGCGGCCATTGGATCATCAATCGCGCCCCGCGCGGCCACATTCTCCAACTCGTCGGCGGCATCAAAGCGGCGCATCCAAAGCACCCATTCCACCACTTTGCCGGCGCCGGAAAGCTGTAGTTGGCCCGAATCGTCACGCGTCACGGCAATCACGTCACGATAGATAAGGGGGGCAGCGGGCGCGTTCAGCTCCAACTCTCGCAACAGCACGTCGTGGCGTTTTTGCAATGTCGAAAAATCCAGATAATCATACCGCACGTCACGCTTGATCTTGTACGCATTGGTGCCGCTTAAAAATATGACCGCGCCATGGGTGTGAATAACGTCAACGGGTTCGTGCCCCGGTAAGTTCATCTTTTCCGACAGGAAGGCGATAACCTCGGCCTGTGATTGTTTGTTCATTTGGTTACCATGTTATTGTACGCAAATTTCAGGATGCGGCTGCCATGTCCGGGGGCCGGGGTCATTATGGGCCTTTGTGGCCGATATGTTATTGACAGGTATCAATGTGGCCTCACTTGCAAGATGATAGCCTTTAGTTTGGGCAGGGTGGAACCAGTTGCCCCCTGATGCGTTGGATAGGCAAACCAAGAGGAGAATGGACATGGCGACCGCTGGAGCAGAATCCAAACCTGACACACAAGCAGACTTTTCTGCCTATGAAGAAGAAATCCGGGCCGATATGGCCGACATCCGCAAGGACATTGCCGCGCTGACCAAGACCTTGGGTAAATACGGAAAGGCACGCGCAGATGGTTTGCAAATCGACGCCAGCGATTTTACGGAAGAAATGTTGACCGAATCGCGCCGCGCCGTGAAAAAATTAAGCAAGCAGGTGGCGAAATTGGAAAAGAACATGAAGGCCAATGTTCAAGAAAACCCCCTTCAGTGGTTCTTGGGGGCGCTGGGCCTTGGGCTGGTGATTGCGATGCTGGTGCGGCGTAACCACGACTGAGCCTTGAAATGCGAAACCCGATAAACGACATTTTAACATCACTGTCCCAAGGTGTTTCAAATCGCCTTCGTGATGCAGTCGGCAATGCGGCGATTCTGGCGATGGTCGCATTGCTGGCCCTTACGGCATGGGTGGTGTGCATTGCGGGGCTTGTCACGGTGCTGGCGCCGCTTTGGGGTATGGCGACGGCGCTGTTCATCGTGGCGCTGGTGATCATCATCGTGGCTTTTGTCCTGCTGGCGGTGCTGAAACGGCGCACGCGATTACAACGCGTGCGCGCTGCGATTGACCAGTCTGAAGCCCGTCGCAAAGCGACTGTGGCGGTTTTGGCGGCGCTGCCCCGCCTGTTACGGCGTCGATCTGCGGCTGCGCTTGTCATTTCGGGCCTGGCGATCGGGGCAATGATCATCGCGGCCCTAAAGTCGGATGATAAGGCCTGACAATAGCCCCCCGTTTTCAGGGCGGCGCAAGCACCCCCATCCCCCCTTGCTACCCCGCAAACCTGTCATAAGGCGCCATCTGGCAGAGTTTTCCCCAGCTTTCTGCGCCTTGGCCGCAGAAAAGGCGGAGTATTCCCTTTACAGTGCCCGCCAATGTGCCCACCATATATAGTTATGGATAGGTGAACAGCCGCCGATCCTTGTGGTTACATCTAGCCTTGGACCCCACCCCAAGGGGCCAAGACAAGCAGGAGAGCAGACATGGCGCTAAGTGAGGATTTCCTCTACTCTGATGATCTGCATCCAATCGACGTTGTCGAAACGCTTGCCGCGCATCACGAATGGGACTTTGACCGGGTTGCGGATGACCAGATCGCCATGGCGCTTGAGGGGCAGTGGCGGACCTATTCGCTGACATTGGCGTGGTCGGCGCAGGATGAAACGCTGCGGCTGATCTCCACCTTCGAGATGGACCCGCCAAGCGACCGTCTGCCCGCGCTTTACGATCTGTTGAACCGCGCCAACGATCAGGTCTGGACCGGGGCGTTTACCTATTGGCCCGAACAGCGGC
This sequence comes from Phaeovulum sp., assembly GCF_047638075.1. Classification (NCBI taxonomy): domain Bacteria; kingdom Pseudomonadati; phylum Pseudomonadota; class Alphaproteobacteria; order Rhodobacterales; family Paracoccaceae; genus Phaeovulum; species Phaeovulum sp. The sequence goes on along the minus strand of NZ_JBLJBV010000036.1, from coordinate 15,497 downwards.
TGATGGTCTGGCGCTATGGGCTGGTGCTGTCGGGGGGTCAAATGGCCTGCCCCGAGCAGATTGACCGGCTTATCAGCGCGGCGGTGCAGGCGGCCGAGCGGTTCTATCCGGCGTTTCAGCTGACCTGCTGGGGGAATGAGTCGCCCGAGTCTGCAATGCAGGTTGCCATTGCCGAGGCCTACGGTCGCGCCTAATCTTCTTTCCTAACGAAAGGGGATGGCATGGACTTTCATGATATTTCAGCGCGCGGGCTGGTGCTTCTGGGTTGCGGCAAGATGGGCTCTGCGATGCTGTCGGGCTGGCTGGGGCGGGGGCTTTCGCCCGCCTCGGTCTGGGTGATTGATCCAAACCCCTCCGAGTGGCTTTTGGTGCAGGGGGTGCATGTGAACGCGTCCCTACCCGCATCGCCCGCAGTAGTGCTGGTGGCGGTCAAGCCGCAGATGATGGGGGCCGCATTGCCCGCTATTGCGGCAATGGGGGGGGGCGACACCTTGTTTGTGGCCGTGGCGGCCGGCACGACGATAGCCACCTATGAGGCGGTTTTGGGGGCGGCGACGCCGCTCGTGCGCGCGATGCCCAATACGCCTGCAGCAATAGGGCGTGGTATCACGGCCATTTGCGGCAATACCGTCGCCACAGAGGCTGATCTTGCGCTGGCCGAGGGGCTTTTATCAGCCGTCGGGCAGGTCGTGCGGCTGGAGGGCGAGCATCAAATGGATGCCGTCACCGCCGTTTCTGGGTCCGGTCCGGCCTATGTGTTCCATTTGATTGAAACGCTGGCTGCGGCAGGCGAAGATCAGGGGCTTTCACCCGCGCTGGCGCTGCAATTGGCCCGCGCCACTGTCGCCGGTGCGGGGGCGTTGGCCGAAGCCAGCGATGAAACCCCCGCCCAGCTGCGTGTCAACGTGACCTCGCCGGGGGGAACCACTGCGGCGGCCCTGGCCGTGTTGATGGACCCTGCGACGGGCTTTTCGGCGCTGTTGCGGCGCGCGGTGAAGGCGGCGGCAGATCGCGGGCGGGAACTGGGCAAATGACCATTACCTTTGATGATTTCCAGAAGGTCGATATCCGCGTCGGATGCATCACCCGCGCCGAACCATTCCCCGAGGCGCGCAAACCCGCCTACAAGCTATGGATTGATTTTGGCCCCGAAATTGGCGAAAAACGGTCATCGGCACAGATCACCACGCATTACCGCTGCCAAGATCTGGTCGGGCGGCAGGTGTTGGCGGTAGTCAACTTTCCGCCACGTCAGATCGGCAAGGTCATGAGCGAGGTGTTGACTCTGGGCGTGCCGGACGCGACCGGCGAGGTGGTACTGATCGCGCCAGAGCAGGACGTACCTTTGGGCGGGAGGCTGTTTTGATGCGGGTATTGGTGACACGGCGGCAGACCGCCAAGGTTGAAGCCGCGCTGAACGCCCGGTTTGACGTGGTGCTGCGCGATGACTCGGCGCCGCTGACATTGGCCGCGGCGCGTGCGGCGCTGGCTGACTATGACGCAATATTGCCGACGCTGGGCGATGCCTTTGGCGCAGCCGCCTTTCAGGGGCCAATCCGGGCGCGGCTACTGGCCAATTTCGGCGTGGGGTATAACCACATCGACGTGGCTGCCGCCCGCGCCGCCGGGGTTGCCGTCAGCAATACCCCCGGTGCCGTGACCGATGCCACCGCCGACATTGCCCTGACCCTGATTCTGATGAGCGCGCGGCGCGCCAGCGAAGGCGAGCGGTTGCTGCGCGCCGGTGCCTGGACCGGCTGGCAACCCACGCAGATGCTGGGCCAGCATGTTACGGGCAAGCGGTTGGGCATTATCGGTATGGGGCGGATCGGTCAGGCGATTGCGCGGCGTGGCCATTTTGGCTTTGGCATGGAGGTGGTGTTTTACAACCGCTCGCCCCTTGGCACCCTGGACATGCCCGCGCGGCAGGGGACACTGGCCGATGCGTTGGGGGCCGATTTCGTGGTCATTGCCGTGCCGGGCGGGCCAGAAACCCGGCACCTGATCGGCGCGAATGAACTGGCGCAGATGGGCCCCCACGCGCATTTGATCAACATCGCACGGGGCGATGTGGTGGATGAGGCTGCGCTGATCGCAGCACTTTCGACGCGCAAAATTGCCGGTGCGGGCCTTGATGTCTATGAGCGAGAACCGCTGGTGCCCGAGGCGCTTCGTTCGCTTGAGAATGTCACCCTGCTGCCGCATCTGGGCACCGCCTGCGAAGAGGTCCGCGATGCGATGGGCCTGATGGCCGTTGCCAACCTGATCGCCCTCGCAGAAGGGCATCCGCTGCCCAACGTGCTATAGCAGCCGTTGGCGGGGGGGGGGGCAGTCGTGCGCGCCTTGCGTCATGGCCGTTTCGGCAAAGCTATGGCGCGCGGATGAGGGGGGCGCCCTGACGGTGCGCGGCCCTGCCGCCTATGGTTGGGCGCCCTCGGGTCATGGATACGAAAACGCCGCCCGGCAGTAGGGCGGCGTTCGGCGGAATTTTGTTCTGACGTCTTGCCGCTGGGTCCTGTCAGCCGCGGATCAACCCCAGCGATTCCAGTTTCAAAATGACCTGATGGGCACAGTGGTCAACGCTGACATTTTCCGTATCGACCACCAGTTCAGCCGCCGTTGGCGCCTCGTAAGGGTCTGAAATCCCCGTGAATTCCTTGATTTTACCTTCACGGGCAAGCTTGTACAGCCCCTTGCGGTCACGGCGTTCACACTCTTCTAGTGAGGTGGCAACGTGCACCTCGATAAAGGCACCAAAGGATTCGATCATCTCGCGCACGGCGCGTCTGGTGGCAGTGTAGGGGGCGATCGGGGCGCAAAGGGCTATGCCGCCGTTCTTGGTGATCTCAGACGCGACATAGCCGATACGTTTGATGTTGATGTCGCGGTGTTCCTTGCTGAATCCCAGCTCGGACGACAGGTGTTTACGGACCACATCGCCATCCAGCAATGTGACCGGGCGCCCGCCCATCTCCATCAGCTTGACCATCAGCGCATTGGCGATGGTGGATTTGCCAGAGCCGGAAAGCCCGGTGAAAAACACCGTAAACCCTTGTTTTGAACGTGCGGGTTTGGTGCGCCGCAGTTCCTCAACCACCTGCGGAAAGCTGAACCATTCGGGAATCTCAAGCCCTTCGCGCAGCCGGCGGCGTAGCTCGGTGCCGGAAATATCGAGGATGGTGCAATCTTCCGGCACTTCGTTGGACGGAAAATACTGTGCTTTTTCCTGCACATATACCATGTGCTTAAAGTCAACCATGGTCACCCCAATTTCTGCCTCGTGCTTTTTGAACAGCGCCTGGGCATCATAGGGGCCATAGAAATTTTCGCCCTGGCTGTTTTTGCCGGGGCCGGCATGGTCGCGGCCGACGATAAAGTGGGTTACGCCATGGTTCTTGCGGATCAGCCCATGCCAGACGGCCTCGCGCGGGCCCCCCATGCGCATCGCCAGATTCAAAAGGCTCATCGTCGTGGTCGATGACGGGTATTGGTCCAACACCGCCTCATAGCAGCGCACCCGGGTAAAATGATCCACGTCGCCCGGTTTTGTCATCCCGACGGCCGGGTGGATCAGCAGGTTTGCCTGCGCCTCTTTGGCAGCGCGGAATGTCAGTTCCTGATGGGCGCGGTGCAGCGGGTTGCGGGTCTGAAAGGCAACGACCTTGCGCCAGCCCATCTTGCGGAAATAGGCGCGCAGTTCGTTTGGCGTATCGCGGCGCGCCTTGAAATCGTAATGAACCGGTTGCTGGATACCGGTGATGGGGCCGCCCAGATAGATTTTGCCCGCGGTATTGTGCAGATAATTCACGGTAGGGTGGGCCAGATCGTCCGCGCCAAAAACCTTTTCGGCCTCGTGCGATTTGTTCGGCTCCCATTTGTCGGTGACGGACAGGATGGCCAGGATCACGCCTTCCTGATCGCGCAGCGCAATATCGCTGCCCGGGGTGATGGTTTCGGCAAATTTCTCGGATACATCCAGCGTGATCGGCATGGGCCACAGCGCGCCATCGGCCAGCCGCATATCGTTGACGACGCCGTCATAGTCAGCCTCGGACATGAACCCTTTAAGCGGAAAAAAGCCGCCGTTCATCAGCAATTCCAAATCGCAAATCTGGCGCTGGGTCAGATCCCAGGACGGCAGATCGCCCGCCTCTGCCTTTAGTTTCTGAGAGGATTCGTATGAAACATAAAGTTCCGGCACCGGGGCAAGATTGGCAAGCTGCATTGAAATATGACCTTTTTAACTGAGGCTGTGCATCGGGGGCGTCGCCCTCGTTTTGGGCGCAAATAACGCGCCGGAAACGCCGGTTTCAAGCACTACACCGGGATTTTTCCCAAATGAGGCGGTTTTGCTTCAGCTGGCTGGCGGCGTGGAACAACTGTCCCGGTCTTGTGGCTGATCGGGGGCATTGGTTCTTCTGCGCTGGTGAGGGATTTGCGCGCGGAATGTAGCTTGGCGGGGCCGCAATCCCCGCCTAGAGTGTTGATTGTTGCAGTATTCATTGGTTGGTTGGCCCGAAATTGTGCCCACAAGGGGGCGGGGCGGTTGGCCCTCTGTCCGGGGATGTGTTGGCTGACAAGTAAGGGGGCGGTGCCGAATGTCATCTTCGTTTCACGATCGGCTGAATATTGCGCTGGTGGCGGTCGCGCTTGTCGGGCTGGTTGCCGGGCTGGTTTTGCGGGTTGCTGTCTTGCCCGGACTGGCCAGCGCGGCATGGTCGGCCGCCGTCATCCCGGTTTTGGCCGCGCTTTTGGTTGAGATTGTCCGCAGCCTGTGGCGGGGCGAGGTGGGGCTGGACATCGTGGCGGCGCTTTCGATGTCGGCGGCGCTGTTTTTTGGCGAAACGTTGGCGGCGGCTGTGGTGGCGCTGATGTATTCGGGCGGCACCTTTCTGGAAAGCTTTGCCGAGGGCCGGGCCCGGCGTGAGATGAGCGATCTTTTGTCTCGCGTGCCCCGCACCGCAACGCGGCACCAAAACGGCGCGCTGGAGGAGGTGCCGCTGGATGATATCGCGCCGGGTGATCTGCTGCTGATCCGGCAGGGGGATGTGGCCCCGGTCGACGGGACGGTTGAGAACGGCAGTGCGGTGCTGGATCAGTCCGCACTGACGGGCGAATCCATGCCTGCCCGCCTGATGCAGGGCCAAGACGTGATGAGCGGGTCAACCAACGCGGGCGAGGCGTTCGATCTGCGTGCCAGCCGTCGCGCGGCGGACAGCACCTATGCGGGGATCGTCCGGCTGGTCGAGGCGGCGCAGAAATCAAAGGCGCCGATGGCCCGGCTGGCTGACCGCTATTCGCTGGTATTCCTGGCTGTTACGGTGGTGTTGGCCAGTGGTGCGTGGTGGTTTACCGGCGATCCGATCCGCGCGGTGGCGGTTTTGGTTGTCGCCACGCCGTGCCCGCTGATCCTGGCGGTGCCGGTGGCACTGGTTGCGGGGCTGTCGCGGGCGGCGCATTTCGGGGTGCTGATCAAGGGGGCCAAGCCGCTTGAGGCGCTGGCCCGGATCCGGACGCTGGTTCTGGACAAGACCGGCACCCTGACGGACGGGCGCCCGCATATCGTGTCGATAACGGCGCAGGCAGGTTGGTCCGAAGGTGACATTCTGTTTTATGCCGCAGCCCTGGATCAGGCCTCAAAACATCCGGTTGCCCAAGCGATCGTTACGGCTGCGCAAGTGCGAGGGATGGTTTTGCCGGTACCCGAACAGGTAGTCGAGGCCCCTGGAGAGGGCGTGTCGGGGCGCGTGGGGGGGCGCGATGTCCGCGTGGGTGGCGCCGATTTTGTGACAGCACAAACTGGCGCCGTGGATCAGGGCGGCTGGCACGGTGATGCGGGGGCGGTGCGTGTCGCCCTTGCGCTGGATGGCAGGTTTGCGGGCAGTCTGGTAATGGCGGATGAGCTGCGGGCAGGCACGGCAGAGCTGTTGGCGGGCCTGCGCAAGCAGGGTATGGGGCGAATTTTGTTGGCGACGGGCGACCGCCGGGACGTAGCCGAGGTGGTGACCGAAGGCTTGGATCTTGACGGTATTCACGCCGATCTTGGCCCCGATCAAAAGGTGGCTTTGGTGTTGGCCGAACGCAAGACCGGCCCGGTGATGATGGTTGGTGACGGTGTCAATGACGCGCCCGCCCTGGCTGCTGCCGATGTTGGCGTGGCAATGGGCGCCCGCGGTGCGGCGGCATCCGCCGAGGCGGCCGATGTCGTGCTGCTGGTCGACCGGCTGGACCGGCTTTTGCCGGGTCTGGAAATTGCGCGTAGATCACGCCGGATTGCGGTGGAAAGCGTGATCGCGGGGATCGGGCTTTCGGCTGCGGGGATGGTCGCGGCCGCGCTGGGGTATCTGACCCCTGTTCAGGGGGCATTGCTGCAAGAGGTGATTGATGTGGCTGTTATCTTGAATGCGCTGCGCGCGCTCAGGATCGTGCCGACCAAACCTGTTTACCCCCTGTCAGAGCCGCCCGCGGCGGGGCCTGCGTTACGTCTGGCCTCGGATTAGGCGAATCAGAAAGTGTTCTGGCTTTTGTTTTTCCATATGGAAATTAATTTTGACAAATTCTTTCAGTTACGCCATCCTTCCCAGTGTTATAATCTGAACCGATGCTGCGGGGGGCAGGGTGCGCGCGCTACTGGACCGTGTTGACAGGCGGCTTGCAAAGCTTTTGTCGCAAGACGGGCGCGAGGGGCCGGCCGGGCTTGCCGCGCGGCTGGATCTTAGCCCGCCAACCGTGCGGGCGCGGCTGAAATCCCTTGTCGAGCGCAATCTGGTCAAAATCGTCGGCCTCGTGAATGTCGCAGAGCGGCCGGAACTGATCTGCGCGATCGTCGGTATTCATGCAAACGGCCAGGGGACCCTGGATGAGATTGCCAGGAAAATGTCCGACCTGCCCTTTGTTACATCGGTCAGTATCGTGACGGGGCGCTATGATATCATTGCCGAAGTTCTGTTCGAGGGGGATATGGAGGCGCTTTACCGCGTTACAAGTGAACTGTTGCCGGGGCTGGCCGCACCGGGCATGATCCGGGGCAGCGAAACCTTTGTGGTGATGAAGACGCACAATAAATGGCTCAGCCTGCCGAAAGGCGTCTGGGATGACGATATCGGCGGTGACACGGTTGCCGCTGGACCGGGCCGGGAATAGGGGCGGCCACAAAGATGAGCGAAAGCCGGGGTTAGCCCGGACTCGTGTTCCAAAGGGAGAGAGAGATGACAAAGTTGAATGCGTTTGCACTGACGGCGATGCTGGCCGTCATGACGCAGGTGGGGGTTGCGACCGCTGTTGAGGCGGGAACGCTGGAGGATATTCTTCAGCGCGGCGAGCTGCGCGTGGCCGTGCAGACCCAAGGCCCGCCGTTTTCGTTCATGGACAAGAACGCCAACCGGACCGGTAGCGCGATTGACCTGACCACCCTTATGGCCAAGGAAATGGGCGTCAAGATCGTCTATCTTGATTTTGACTGGGACGGTTTGCTGCCGGCGCTGCTGTCGGGCAAGGCCGACATTCTGGCCGCTGACATGACGCCAACCCTGTCGCGTGCAACCAAGGTCGCCTTTACCAAGCCGTTCATGTATATCGGCGCGGTTGCATTCAGCAAAGGCGACAGCGATTTCAAGACGGTCGAGGATTGCAAGGCGCCGGGCGCCACTATTGCGGTTTTGCTGGGCTCAACGGGTGAAAAACTGGCGCCGACAATTTTTCCGGACGCGGAAATCAAATCCTTCAAGGGGGGCGGCACGCTGCTTTTGGATGCGGTCGCCACGGGGCGCGCGAATTGCGGCCTGAACGACAGCTCTGCCGTGGCCGCGCAATCGGCCTCGTATGAGCCGGGCACCTTTACCATTTTCCCCGACATGCTGACGAAAGAGCCGCTGGCCTATGCCGTGCGCTACGATTCACTGGATCTGATGACCTGGGTCAACCTGTTCATCGACACCACCACCCTGGATGGTCGCCTTGACGAGAACCTGAACTATTGGGTGAATTCAGCCAAGTGGCAAGACGAACACTAGGCTTGCGCCATCGGTCTTGCGGGGGCAAAGGGCACCTGCAAGACCCGCCCGCGCCTGAACAAGGGTTATAACGGCCAGATATGTTTACCTCTTTAAATACACGCGTGATGTTGGAGTATCTGCCCGATATCTGGCAGGGCTTTCTGGCAACGCTGATGCTGTCGGCAGCGGGGTTTGCCGGGGCGATGGTCATCGGGGTTCTGGCCTGCGCGCTAAGCATTCAGCCGCTGCGCTGGCTGCGCGCGCCCGCTGTTGCCTATGTTGACGCAATCCGTGCAACGCCGCTGCTCGCGCAGCTATATTTCCTTTATTTCGGCCTGCCGCGCCTTGGCATCGTGATGCCGGAAATGGCCATTGGTATCGTCGCACTGGCGCTGAACTCGGGCGCCTATATGGCTGAGATCATCCGCTCGGGGATCTTGTCGATCCCGCGCGGGCAGGTCGAGGCCGGGGTCAGCACCGGGATGAGCTATCTGCAACGGATGCGGCTGATCATCCTGCCGCAGGCGCTGCGGCCGACGGTGTCACCGATGATCGGGCAGGCGATCGTGCTGGTAAAGGATTCCTCGCTGTTGTCGCTGATTTCGGTGGTCGAGTTGACCCGCGCCGGACAGCGGATTGCGATTGACCATTTCCTGCCGGTCGAGGGGCTGGTTGCCACTGCGCTGGCCTATCTGGTGCTTTATTATCTGCTGAAAACGCTGGCGGGCATATGGGCCTACCAAAACCGCCTTCCGGGCCGGGCATAGGGGGCGAGCATGTTCTGGATGCAACTTGATCGCGTGTTGAATTTCTGGCCGGTGCTCTTGAAGGGCATTGGCATGACGGTGTCGCTGTCGGTGCTGTCGCTGCTGATCGGGGTGGCGCTGGGGTTTGTCTTTGGCATCATCCGGGCGGGGCGTAACCGGCCACTGGCGCAGATTGTCGGGCTTTATGTCGATTTTTTCCGGGGCACGCCATTTTTGCTTCAGGTGTTTATCGTCTTTTTCATCCTGCCCGAATTCGGGCTCGAGCTGAGCGCCTTTGCCTCAGGCGTGGTGGCGCTATCCAATGTTGCTGCCTGCTTTATCGGGGAAATCGTTGCCTCGGGGATCAAGGCGGTGCCGCTGGGCCAATCCGAGGCCGCCGCCGCCTCGGGTCTGACGCGTATTCAGCAGTTGCGCCATGTGATCTTGCCGCAGGCGGTGCGGATCGTGACGCCGTCGCTGGTGGGGCAGTTCGTGCTGCTGATCAAGGATTCATCGGTTGTTTCGGCAATCGGGCTGTTGGATCTGACGCGGTCGGGCTGGATGATCGTGCAGACTGTGCCGAACGGGCTTTTGGTGTTTGGCATCGTTGGTCTGTCGTATTTCGTGATCTGCTATCCGCTGATCTACCTGTCGCGCCGGATGGAGCGCAAAGCCCAGGCCACTGCCCTGTAACCCGCCCATCCCTAACGCACTGCGCCGTCACGGCGGTACCGAGGAACCTGTCACATGATCGAATTTTCCAACGTCAACAAATGGTTCGGCAGCCTGCATGTGCTGCGTGACATCAGCCTGAACGTCGCGGCGGGTGAGGTTGTCGTGGTTTGCGGCCCGTCGGGGTCAGGCAAAAGCACGCTGATCCGCTGTGTGAACGGGTTGGAACCGTTTCAAAAAGGTGCGCTTGTGGTGGATGGTACGGCCTTGGGCGGCAACGAATCCCGGCTGCGCGATCTGCGGATGGAGGTTGGTTTCGTATTCCAGCAATTCAACCTTTACCCGCATAAAACCGCGCTTGAAAACGTGACGCTGGCGCCTATCCATGTGCGCAAACTGTCGAAAGCGGCGGCTGATGAGCGTGGCCGCGCGCTGCTGCAAAAGGTGGGTCTGGGCGACAAGATGGGCAATTACCCGCATCAGCTGTCGGGCGGGCAGCAACAGCGCGTGGCGATTGCCCGGTCGCTGTGCATGCAGCCCAAGATCATGCTGTTTGACGAACCCACCTCGGCGCTGGACCCCGAAATGATCAATGAGGTGCTGGATGTCATGGTATCCTTGGCGCGTGAAGGCATGACGATGATGGTGGTCACCCATGAGATGGGTTTTGCGCGCAAGGTGGCCGACAGGGTAATCTTTATGGATCAGGGTGCGATTGTTGAAATGGCACCGCCAGAAACTTTCTTCACCAATCCAAAAAGCGAACGCACGCAGGATTTTCTAAGCAAGGTTTTGCAACACTGATCACGGTGAAACGCAGCGTTTTGGGACGGATAGGGTGCCATGCAAAAGCCTGTGAAGAATAGGGCCGGGTATTCGGTCGCGGTGATCGGCGCGGGGATCGTGGGCTGTGCCACGGCGCTGGCGCTGGCGCAGGGCGGGCAGCGGGTGACGCTGTTTGACCCCGATGCGCCGGGGGCGGGCACCTCATCGGGGAACGCGGGCGGGATTGTGACCGGCGCGGTCACGCCCACCGCCACCCCGGCGGTGCTGCGCGCATTGCCTGCGTATCTGCTGGACCGGTCGTCGCCTGCGGTGTTGCGGCTGCGCCATTCGCTGCGGGTCATGCCGTGGTTCATGCGGTTTCTTCGGGCCGGCTTTCCGGCCGAGGTGGACCGCATCGCCGCTGCGTTGCACCCGATCGTGGCGCAGGCGCTGACCGCGCACCGCGCGCTGGCGGCAAGCTGCGGCGCGGGCGGGCTGATAACCGATGCGGGCTGGCTGAAGGTCTATGCAACGCAGCAGGAATTTGACGCGAGCGCCCCGGACCGCCGCCTGATGGACCGGTTCGGCCTGCGCTACACCATCCTTGACCGTAAGGCGGTGACAGATCTGGAGCCGAACCTGGACCCCGCCCTGTGCCAGATCGGGTTTCACCAACCCGAAAGCGGGTTTGTCAGCGCGCCCAAAGGCTTGGCGCAGGCGTATTTTGACGGGGCGGCGCGGCTGGGGGCGGTGCATCTGCGCCAGACCGTGCGCGGTATCGCGCGCCGCGACGGCGGTGGCGTGACGCTCCATACTGAGGGGGGCGCGCAACAGTTTGACCGGGTAGTGGTGGCCGCTGGGGCATGGTCGGCCCGGTTTGTGCGCCAGTTGGGTGACCGGGTCAGCCTTGATACCGAACGCGGCTATCATATCGGCTTTGGCCCGCAGACGGTTGGGCTTTTACGCGGGCCTGTGGTGTTTCCGGCGCTGTCGCTGGTGCTCTCACCGATGGATGAGGGTATCCGTCTGGTCAGCGGGGATGAGCTGGCCGGGCTGAAGGCGCCGCCCAATTACCGCCGGATTCGCGCGCTGGTGCCGCAGGCGCGCCGGGCGCTGCCCGCGTTGCACGATGCGGCCCCGGCAACGGAATGGATGGGCTTTCGCCCCTCGACCCCGGATTCGCTTCCCGTTATCGGGCCGTCGCCGCAGGGGGGCGATGTGGTCTATGCCTTTGGCCACGGTCACATTGGCCTGACGCTGGCGGCAATTACCGCACAGATGGTGGCGGCCAGTATCAGCGACACCCCGGCCCCGGTTGATCCCAAACCCTATCTCGTGTCGCGGTTCTGAGGTGAAGATGAACGGCTTTCCCATCACTCTTGCAATACCCCCCACCTTCGCCGGGCCGCTGCCCGAGGCGGTGGATGTGGTCATTATTGGCGGCGGTATCATTGGCGTGATGACCGCCTGGTCGCTGGCGCGGGCCGGAAAGCGGGTGTTGATTTGCGAAAAGGGACGCCTCGCGGGCGAACAATCGGGCCGCAACTGGGGCTGGGTGCGCCAACAGGGGCGCGATCTGTCTGAGCTGCCGATCATGATGGACGCAATGCGCCGCTGGACGGCGCTGTCAGATAGTCTGCGCGCCCAAATCGGGTTTCGGCAAAACGGGATCAGCTATCTTGCCACCTCGGAAGAGCGGATGGCGGGGTATGAGCGTTGGCTGACGGCGGCACGGGCGCACGGGGTTGACAGCCGCCTTCTGTCCCGGCGCGAGGTTGAGGCGATGTTGCCCAATGCGGCCAGCTGGGTGGGGGGACTGCACACCCCCTCGGACGGTCAGGCAGAGCCGTTTGTGACCGTTCCGACCCTTGCCAGACTTGCCGCCGATGCGGGCGTCATCCTGCGCGAAGGTTGCGCCGTGCGCGGCCTTGACCTTGCAACGGGGCAGGTGGCCGGGGTGATCACCGAGGCCGGGCGGGTGCGCTGCGATCAGGTGATACTGGCCGCAGGGGCGTGGTCTTCGCTGTTTTTGCGCGCGCATGGCCTGTCCATTCCACAGCTTGCCGTGGTCTCAAGCGTTGCGGCGACGGCGCCTTTGCCCGCGTTCTTTTCAGCGGCGGCGGCGGATGACCGTTTTGCGATCCGGCGGCGCGTGGATGGCGGCTATACGCTGACGCCATGGTCATTTCACGAGTTCTTCATAGGCCCCGATGCGTTCCGTCATCTGCGCGCCTTTCTGCCGCAGATCCGGGCAGATCTGTCGAGCACGCATTTTCGCCCCCTCGCACCAAAGGGCTATCCGGACGGCTGGGGCACCGCGCGGCGCTGGTCCACCACCGACATCTCCCCGTTCGAGCGGTGCCGGATCCTGTCGCCCCGCCCGAATATGTCTGAAATATCGCGCCTGCAAACGCGTTTTGCCGCGGCATTTCCTGAAATAGGCCGGCCAGAGATTGCCAAAAGCTGGGCTGGCATGATTGACGTCACCCCCGACGCGCTGCCCGTGGTGGATCACGCGCCGATCCCCGGTTTGATCATTGCCACCGGGATGAGCGGCCATGGCTTTGGCATAGCGCCGGGCATGGCCGGGGTCATTTCTGAGCTGACCCTGGGGCGCCCCCCGGCGCATGATCTTTATCCGTTTCGCCTGTCGCGGTTCAGTGACGGGTCCCGTTTGGGGCTGGGAACCGCGATTTGACGGGGTAAAGGCGCCCTTCGCGGTCCCCCGACACAATCGTCGCGGTGCCTTAGCCGAGTTTGATCAGCCGGTGCTTTTTCTTCCCGACCGAGACTTTCAGCCCCGCCCCGATCAGATCAGCCGTAACCAGTGTGGCCGCATCCGTGACCAGATCGTTGTTGTAGCGCAGACCGTTTTCCGCGATCAGCCGCTTGGCTTCCTTGCCCGAACCGACGATGCCGGTCGCGGTCAGAAAATGCGGGCTGGCCAGCCCGGCACCCAACTGTGAGGACGTAAGCGTGATCACCTCCAGCTCATCACCGACGCCGCCTTTTTCGAACACTTCGCGGGCCGTGGCCTCGGCGGCGGCGGCGGCATCAGCCCCATGCAAAAGCGTCGTGACCTCATTGGCAAGAATCACTTTGGCGGCGTTGATCTCTGATCCGGCCAGTGCGCCCAGACGGTTGCATTCCTCCAGCGGCAATTCGGTGTATAGCCGCAGGAACCGGCCAACATCGGCGTCGGTGGTATTGCGCCAGAACTGCCAAAAGTCATAGGGGCTAAGCATGTCGCCATTCAGCCAGACCGCGCCGCCCTGGGATTTGCCCATTTTCTTGCCGTCCGATGTGGTCAGCAACGGCGAGGTAAGGCCGTAGATTTCATGGTCCAGCACCCGGCGCGTCAGGTCGATCCCGTTGACGATATTGCCCCATTGATCCGACCCGCCCATTTGCAGCAAACAGCCATAGCGGCGGTTCAGCTCAAGGAAATCATAGGCTTGCAGGATCATGTAGTTGAATTCAAGGAAAGAAAGGCTTTGTTCCCGGTCCAGCCGCGACTTGACCGATTCAAAGCTGAGCATCCGGTTGACGGAAAAGTGCCGCCCGATGTCGCGCAGAAAATCGAGGTAGTTCAGCCCGTCCAGCCATTCGGCGTTGTTAAGCATGAGCGCATCGTTTGCACCCTCACCATACTGCAAGTAGCGCGCAAATACCTTCTGCATTCCGGCGATATTCGCGTCGATCTGCGCCGGGGTCAGCAGCGGGCGTTCATCTGCGCGAAACGATGGGTCGCCCACTTTGGTGGTGCCGCCGCCCATCAGGGTAATCGGCTTATGGCCGGTTTTTTGCAGCCAGCGCAGCATCATGATGTTAAGAAGGTGCCCCACATGCAGGCTGGCTGCCGTGGCGTCATAACCGATATAGGTTGGCACAACGCCCTTCAGCAACGCATCGTCAAGTGCCTGATAATCGGTGCAATCGGCCAGAAAGCCGCGCTCGATCATCACGCGCATGAAGTCTGATTTTGCATGGTAGGTCATCGTGCTTGTTCCTTTATTATGCGCATGCGTATATCGGGCCAGCGGATAAAGGGGAAGAGTGTGTTGAAGCGCGGGCCGGTCTGGGCAGTGGGGGCGATGTCGGGGACCTCGCTTGACGGGGTAGATGCGGCTTTGCTGCATACCGATGGTGAGGTCATTGCCGAATTTGGCCGCCATGCCTACCGTCCCTATAGTGGTGCGGAACGCGCCTGCTTGCGCGCGGGGCTAGGGCTTTGGCAGGGGGATCCCGGTGTTGAACCCGTGGCCGAGTTGATCGAAACCGTCCACGCCGAAGTGCTGGCCGATTTCCCCGAGGCGGATATGATCGGGTTTCATGGCCAGACGCTGGCGCATGATCCGGCTGGGCGGGGCACCCATCAGGCCGGTTCCGGCGCGGTTCTGGCCGAGGTTCTGGGCCGTCCGGTGGTGTGGGATTTCCGCTCAGCCGATGTGCGAATGGGCGGGCAGGGTGCGCCGCTTGCGCCCTATTTTCACTTTGCGGCGGCGAAATGGGCGGGGCTGCGCGCTCCGGTGGCCTTTCTCAACCTTGGCGGCGTGGGCAATGTTACCTGGGTTGACCCGTCGCAACCCGGCCCCGAGGTACCCGGCGCGGTGCTGGCCTTTGATACCGGCCCCGCCAATGCCCCGGTCAATGACCTGATCCGCGCACGGCGCGGCCTGCCTTTTGATGAGGGTGGGGCGCTGGCCGCAAAAGGGCGCGTCGATGAAAGCATTATCGCGGGTTTTCTGACCCACCCCTATTTTTACAAGATCCCGCCCAAGTCGCTGGACCGGAACGATTTTCACACCCTTCTTGCCGCCGTAGCGCCGCTTTCAGACGCTGATGCCGCCGCCACGTTGACCGCCGCCGCCGCCGCCGCCGTTGCACGCGGGGCCGAGCATTTCCCCCATGCGCCCATAGCCGTCTATGTTACGGGTGGCGGGCGGCTGAATGAAACGCTGATGTCGATGCTGTCGGCGCGTCTGGCCTGTCCCGTGGCTCCGGTCGAGGATATCGGCCTGAACGGCGATATGCTTGAGGCGCAGGCATTCGCCTATCTGGCGGTGCGGGTGGCGCGGGGGCTTTCCACCTCGGGGCCGTCAACCACCGGGGTCGCAGCGCAGGTGGGGGGTGGGCAGATCAGCCGGCCCAATACGGGGCGCTGATCTGCCATTGAAAACCCCGCCAAAGGCGCATGCCGCTGGCGGGGTGGATCCATCAAAATCGAAAGCTCAGGCCCTCAGGATCGAATGGCCCGCGTATTCGGCGGTTTCGCCCAGCGATTCCTCGATGCGGATCAGTTGGTTATACTTTGCCAGCC
>NZ_JBLJBV010000035.1:0-4390 GCF_047638075.1 Phaeovulum sp. | reverse complement strand
CGACAACGCAAACAGCGTGACGACTTTCAAAGCCAAAGCAAACATGACCAGTTTGATCACCAACCCGGACGTCCGGTCGATGGCGTTTGAAACCGGCTCCATGCGCGCGGCTGTCATACCCCGCAATCCGCCGCCGCAACGAGAAGCGCAAGGTTTTGTTTCCAGGGATTGATGGGGCGTTCGCTCAATATTGACTTTTCACCGAAACAATCGGCAATCAGGCTAACTTGATCATCCTTCGTCATGTAGCTTACGCCCTTGTCGCCGCCGATATGAACATCGGCCACATATACCGCGAGATGCGGCAGTGTTCGGCGACGCACCCAGTCTTTGAAGATAAGCCGCCCACCTGGCGCCAACATCTCACGAGCCGCCTCCAGAATACCGGCGCGCAGTTCGGTCGGCACATGGTGCATGACATCGTTGATGACGATCAGGTCGTATTTTTTGTCGCTGGTTTTCGCCAGTTCCTCTGCGGTGATCTGAACAAACGACACGCGATCGGCGGGACCGTCATACATGCGCCCCAGATGAGCAATGATATCAATGCCAGTGTAATGCGCGTTGGGGAAATCCCGGACCAGCCGTTCTGCCAGCGCACCTTCGCCACATCCAATTTCGAGGATCGTTTCCGGAGTGACCCATTCGCGGATGCACGCTGCAAGATCCTCTAGATCAATAAAGAAACGGCGGTAGAGCTCTGATACCTGACGTTCATACGGGCCAAATGCGCGCCTGACGGTTCTACCAATAGATTCCATGTATTCCTCACGATTTCTGTCGAAGTCTCAGGCGTGGCAACACGCGACCGACAATGTTTGTATCTCGAAAAAACCGGTACCACCCGATTGGGCCAAGCCGCAGAATTTGCAGGCCGAGGGGCCAGATACCACCGCGATGGCCGTGGTAAGCCCCGGCAAGGCAGACGTTCAGATTGTTCGATATCTTGGCCAAATTACCAACCTTCCGCGCCTTTGCAGGGGGAAGGGCCGTGATGTGCCGATCAACGGGTATCGCCAATTGCTGACGAAACTCACCCACATTGCGGGAGCCCGTCATGGTCAGCGACCCGAAATGAATGCGAAATGCCGCCAAAGCGGTGGGATTCCACGCGACCGGGCCAAGTGCTGTCAGTCGCAACCAAAGATCCCAGTCGGCCGTGTACCACAGGTCTTCATCCAGTCCGCCGGAGCCGAGCGCATCATCGCGGCGAAACATGACCGCAGGCAGCGCGACGGTGTTTTGCACCAGCAGATGGGCGAGCGCCTCTTCACTGGCCAACAGCGAAGGCTTTGATCCAAAAGGTGGGGCAAAGCGCCCCACGACCCGGTCATGATCGTCAATGAACTCCGCCGCGTGCAACCACATCTTCGCGTCCGGCATCGCCGTCATCATCTCACGCAGAGCGGCGCTGCGTCCGGCGCGCCACAGATCATCCTGATGCAGCATTGTGACATGCGGTGCTTTCGCTTCTGCAAGCGCGATGTTGGTGTTCGTCATCCAGCTCTTGCTTTCGGGGGCGTCGATAATGCGCAGGTTCAGAGAGTTTTCATGCGCCTCAAGGATCGAACGGCTGTCATCATCAGACTTCTGGACGACGGCGATCACCTCGCACCCCTCAACCTGACCTAAAAGGGAGGCCAAGGTGCGCGGCAACGTCGCGGCGCCGTTGTATATCGGCATCAGAACACTCAGCCAGGACGTGGTCATTGATCCGTCTTCTCCCGCTGCTCTGGAAGCATAATCAGGATGGGCGCAATCAACAAAAACCCGAAGGTAGAGATAATGCGCAATGCAATGGCCGTTTCCGATGCGCTGGCGGTGGCTTCGCCCGCAGCCACAAGAACGCCGACCCAAGTCAATTCCACGACACCCAACCCGCCGGGAAAGAACGGTAGCGACATCAGCAAAAGCACAAGGGGATAAGCGGCAAGCAAGACCATATGATCGACGTCAGGGGCGAGTTGCCCAAGGACAAACACGTTCAACCCTGCCAGCATCGAATATCGCACCATGCTAAGACCCATCAGGTGAAACAGCAGTTTGCGGGACAGCAGGCGGGCGTTCGCAAATCCTTCTGCGAACTTGTTGAATTTCTCCGAGACCAGTTTCGCAAGCGCGGCAAACGCGCTCTGCGCCAAGCCTAGACCAGAGCGCACGAAAAGCGTGAGCGTAATGGCGACCATAAGCGACAAAATAACGCTTGATAGGAATGTCATGTCGAACACACTGGTGACGAATGCAGCCATACCCATCGCCGCCAGCGCGATGACTTCAAACACTTGTTCTAAAAGCGAGGTTCCAATCGCCCGCGTCGGAGCGATGCCTTGTTTTCGCGCGATCCACGCTCGCGCAACCGGTGTGACAAGCTGAATTGGCATGACCTGCCCGCCCAACGCGCCCAGCGTCGTGGCGCGGGTTGCCTCTCGGATCTCCAGTTCATTGCCGTTGCTCGACAGAATAAGGCACCATTTAAGCGCCGCGAGAAAGATTATGCCCCCTTGCACGATGGCAATCAGTACATAAGCCCATACCGGGACACCGCCGATAGCCTGCGTCAGACCGGCAGGCGTCAAACCACTTTCAATCGCCAGCCCGGCCAGTAGCGATGTGGCGAGCAACAAGGCAATCAGGACCGACCGCCACTGCTCCGCCGCAGAGGTACCGATCGATGTCAGTGCTTTCTCCGCCCCCATGGCATTATACGCCTAATCCGTGCCGCGACCGGTTGCCCGAAAAGACGGAAATCAAAAAGCCTGAGAAAAAGATTTGTGAACCAATCACAATCGTCGTGGCCGCAGCAATCAGCGCCCGCATCGAATCCAGAGAGCCGAATTCAGAGGCAGCCCAGTCGGCCGCAATCCAGAACGCCCAAGAGAACCCTGCAGCCATCAACAGCATTCCCGCCGCAAGCCAGTATTGCAGACGCGAACTACCGAGGAATGTCATCGCCCACTTTCCGGGCTGCCTAAACCCTTCCCGGTAACTGTTGAGCAGCGCATAGACACCCATCAAAGCGGTTTGTAGTGAGATTATAAGCGAGGCGCTCGCCGCGATTGACCAATGATCGCCAAACCGCAAGCTTCCCAGCCAGACGATTTCGCTATCGCCCGCCGCGACGAGAAAGGCCATCAGCACCGAACCGACGACAAACATCAGCGCCGCTGGCGCCATGAAAAGCCAGGTCGGGCTGAGCAACAGCATGTAAATCAGGTGCCGGAACCCATCCCGCCACGGGCTGAGATGCGGTGGTCGGCCACGCTGATCCTGCGAGAGCGTAATGGGAACTTCCGCCATTTTCAGCTTCATCAGAACGGATTTCAACACCATTTCCGAGGCAAACTCCATCCCCGTAGACGACAGGTTCAACCGATCATAGGCATCGCGGGTCAAGGCGCGCATACCGCAGTGAGCGTCGCTGATTTTCGTGTTGAACAGAAACCGAAGTATCCCAGAAAGCGCCGGATTGCCGATATAGCGGTTTTTCCAAGGCATCGCGCCAGGTTTGATCTCGCCGGCAAACCGTGACCCCATACAAAGATCGGCGCCCTCGAGCAGTTTTTCGACCATCGGAAGCGCCTCGACAAAATCATAGGAACAATCGCTGTCCCCCATGACGAGGTAGTCTGCTTTGGCGAATTCAAACCCGCCCAGTAGCGCCGCGCCGTATCCTTTTTCGCTGACCGGAACCACACGTGCACCTGCGTTTCTGGCAACCTCCTGACTGCCATCAGTGCTTCCGTTGTCGGCCACGATCACTTCGCCGCTTAGGCCAAAACGCTGATTGATGAGGTCAAGAGCCTCCAACGCGCGCTTGACACACCACTCGATTGTCCGAACTTCGTTAAGACACGGAAGCACAAATGCGACCGAAATAGGATTGATTTGCATTTGTTCGCAGCCCCTAGAACATTTGATGTCGCACGTCTTTACAATGCCTTTTGGTCTAAAAATGCGGCCAAAATCAGACGTTGTCAGCATTTTCTCTTTGAGCACGGACAATATTCAAGGCCAAGGCGACCCATCCGCTATTCATCATGTAGTTCGGATATGGTGAATCGATCCGTTGCGCGGAAGGCAGGGTTACGAGGGTTGCATACGTCAAAGCATTTCGCCGAATTGATCGACTAGGTTCAGAGCGACCTCTCGCCGGAAGAACTGGAACACCGCCCGTCTGAGAGGGAACGGCGCATGACTTGGCGCTGCTACTGGCAATGACATGGTTCTGTTCAGCTTTGCGGCGGATACGAACATCATGCCCAACGGCGGGTCGAGGAATGCTAGACTGTCAATTTTCGCCGTGTTGCCGCAGGTCGGCAGAGAGTCCAACCAACCTGCCCCGACGAAACCGATGCAGATAGGATTACCGCAGTATGCAGAAGGGGTGGTT